>JASLAI010000173.1 GCA_030147225.1 Planococcus sp. (in: firmicutes)
CGAAAAGGCAGCAAAATTCATCGGCATCAAAGAATTTGTTTTCCATGAATTGTTCAGAGAATATGTCATCGATCATTCGATTGCTTCAGCGACCGGACTCTTCAACCTAAAGCAACTGGATTGGGATGAAGAAGCATTGACTGTTGCCGGTGTTGCACCTGAGCAGCTGTCACGGCCGGTGCCGACGACGCATGCATTGATCGGACTTGTTCCAGAACATGCGCTGTTTATGGGGATTCCTGAAGACATTCCTTTCATTATCGGCGCCAGTGATGGCGTATTGGCGAACTTAGGTGTCGATGCGATTGAACCTGGCGTTCTGGCAGTAACAATTGGTACAAGCGGCGCTATCCGAACGGTCACTACTGAACCGAAAACGGATCCGAAAGGGCGTACGTTCTGCTACGCACTGACTGAAGACCATTGGGTTGTCGGCGGACCTGTCAACAATGGCGGCATTGTGCTGCGCTGGCTGCGGGACGAGTTTGCTTCCTCTGAAGTGGAAACTGCGAAGCGCCTTGGCATTGATTCGTATGACGTGCTGACAAAAATCGCCGAGACGGTCAATCCGGGAGCTGACGGCCTGCTGTTCCACCCGTATTTGACGGGAGAACGGGCACCGCTTTGGGATGCCAATGCACGCGGATCGTTTTTCGGGCTCAGCATTCATCATAAGAAGCAGCATATGATTCGCTCAGTTTTGGAAGGCATCGTCTTTAATTTGTACACGGTTCTGCTGGCAGTCGAAGAATTGACTGGCGAACCGACACGCATTCAAGCTTCAGGCGGCTTTGCCCGTTCTGAACTGTGGCGCCAGCTGCTGGCAGATGTGTTTGATAAGCCGGTGGTTATTCCAGAAAGCTTCGAGAGCTCCTGCCTCGGTGCTGTCGTCCTTGGCATGTATGCAACAGGGGAAATTGAGAATTTCAGCATCGTTTCCGAAATGATCGGCCAGACGCATACGCATGAACCTGAAGAAGCAGCAGCCGGTGTCTATCGTGAACTGTTGCCGATTTATATCCGCCTATCACGTCTTTTGACAGAAGAATATGAGAGCATCTCGAACTTCCAACGGAAGCATCTGGGATAAAGTGAAGCACCCGGGACCAGAAAGCTGGTTTCGGGTGTTTTTTTATATCTATTTCTTGGGAATATTTTCTTTATTTATTTGAATAAACCCTGTTAGCTGGTTTTATGCACGTTTAGAAAAAATTATGCACGTTCAAGGTGATATGTGCACGTTCAGCAGAAGATATGCACGCTTAAAATGAAATATGCACGTTCAGCAGAATTTTCCGCTAGAATAAATCAAACAATCAGAAAACGAGTGAAAAATATCTATAATTTTCCAATCTCACATGATACGATAAAGAGAAACTTCAATCAGTGGGGCATCCCCACGGATTGTTAGTTGATCCAATCGGGCTTTTATGGTCAGTGGATCTCCCGCTTGCAGAGCGGGAGTAATACTGACCGTTAAAGCGGGATAAAAGCAGTACTGAAACATTCAACATCAAGGGGGATGTACGGATGGAATTCGATGCGATTGTAGTAGGGGCAGGCCTTGCGGGGCTGGTGGCAGCAGCGGAAATCGCTGATGCGGGCAAAAAAGTGTTGTTGTTGGACCAGGAACCGGAAGCGTCCTTCGGCGGACAGGCGTGGTGGTCGTTCGGCGGGTTGTTTTTGATCGATTCGCCCGAACAGCGTCGAATGGGCATTAACGATTCAAAGGAATTGGCTTGGCAGGACTGGCTTGGGGCAGCCGGCTTTGATAGAGAACAGGACGAGGATTATTGGGGCAGAAAATGGGCGGAAGCTTACGTGGATTTTGCGGCGAATGAAAAACGCACGTGGCTTGCGGGCATGGGCGTCAAGTTCTTTCCAGTCGTCGGCTGGGCAGAGCGCGGCGGTTACTTGGCGGAAGGGCACGGCAATTCGGTTCCGCGCTTCCACATCGTCTGGGGTACTGGGCCTGGGATCGTGGCACCTTTCGAGCGCCGGGTCCGAGAACACATGAAAAACGGACTTGTTGATTACCGGCCAAGGCATCAAGTAGATGAACTGCTGACCGAAGGAGAAACTGTGACCGGTGTATCCGGATCGTTACTGGAACCGAGTGAAGCTAAGCGAGGAGAAGCCAGTTCACGGCAAGTTGTCGCTAATTTCCGCTGCGAAGCAAAGGCTGTCGTCGTGACAAGCGGCGGCATTGGCGGCAATCATGAATTGATCAGAAAAAACTGGCCGAGCCGTTTAGGAAAAGCACCGGAAACCATGCTGTCCGGAGTACCGGCGCATGTCGATGGCAGAATGCTTGCCATTACAGAAAAAGCAGGCGGCCGAATCGTTAACCGCGACCGGATGTGGCATTACACAGAAGGCATTAAGAATTGGAATCCGGTCTGGAGCAAACACGGCATCCGGATTTTGCCGGGACCTTCATCGATGTGGTTTGACGCCGCCGGCAACCGTTTCCTGGCACCTAATTTTCCGGGATTCGATACACTCGGAACGCTCGAAACTATCCAAAAAACAGGCTACAGCTATTCTTGGTTTATTCTGACGCAAAAGATTATTGAGAAGGAGTTTGCGCTGTCGGGTTCTGAACAAAACCCGGATTTGACCGGCAAGAGCATTCCGCAAGTGTTATCCCGTGTCCGCGCTGGAGCAACGGCACCTGTACAGGCGTTTATGGACAAGGGAGAAGACTTTATCGTAGCGGCGACATTGGAGGAATTGGTGGAAGGCATGAACAGGCTGACCGGAGAACAGCTGGTGGACTTTGGGCACATCAAACAGCAAATCGAAGCGCGCGACCGGCAGCTCGACAATCCCTTCTCAAAAGATCTGCAGATTACAGCGATGCGCGGTGCCCGGAATTACCGGGGCGACCGGCTGATTCGAGTAGCAGCACCGCATAAATTACTGGACCGCAAAAAAGGGCCGCTTATTGCGGTTCGCTTGAATATCGTCAGCCGTAAAACTTTGGGGGGCCTGCAGACAGATTTAGCGGCGAGGGTATTGAATGATAATGGACAGCCCGTTCCCGGATTGTATGCCGCAGGAGAAGTGGCCGGGTTTGGAGGCGGTGGTGTCCATGGCTACCGTTCGCTCGAAGGAACGTTTCTCGGAGGCTGTCTGTTTTCTGGAAGAACAGCGGGAAGGGCGGTAGCAGGCGAAGGAGGGGCCGGAAATGATGTTTGAAGATGCAGGCTGGCGTTTCGTCCTTTTTTTGCTAGGGGCTGGATCCAGTATCTATTTGGTGAATATACTTTTAAGAAAAATTTTTGGTGTGGAAAGAAAAGAATTTTTTTCGGATAATCGTGTAAATGAAGCGCATAAAAAATGGGACAGAATCGCAAGTGGCTTATCCGCTGTCATTGTGTTTGTCGCGTCGTTTGCAGTTTATGAATATGGTCCAGCCGCCAGCCTGTATTTATTGCTGATGACTGCAGCTGTAGGTCTTGTACAGGTATTGGTTCGCGCAGGATTTGAAAAAAGATACGCAGAAAACCCGAATGAGTATCTGTATACACTCTGTGAATCGTTGACAGGAACAGTTATTATTGTCACTTTTGGCGTGAGTTTGTTTCCGGAATTGCTCGGTTATATGTTCAATATATAAAACCTTAGGGGGAATTAGAAATGGGCGACATTATTGCAGTACTTGCTGTACTTTTCCCTATTTTTATCGTGGCTATGGCAGTGAGATGGGTCCGGATGATTCGCATCAATTCAGAAAAGCAAATCCAGCAAAATGAAGAAATTATCAGCTTGCTGAAAGAGAACAGGGAGAGAAAAAGCCTGTGAACAGATTAAAAGATGTGTTGATTCGGCAATACCGCGAAAATGATTTTCCAGCTATCCAACAGTTAAACAGCCAGGAACATTGGAATAATCTTGTCGCAAAAGAGCAGGATACAAAGCAGGCTTGGACCAATTCGACAATTGCAGTCGTGGCTGAAATAGATGGACAAGTGGTCGGTTATTTGCGTGGGCTGACAGACGGCTCTATTTCCTTGTATATTTGCGAAGTACTGATCGGCCAAGCTCACAGACAATCAGGTATTGGAAAACAACTCATGCACTATGTTCACAGTCTCTACCCGAAAACCCGCATAGAGTTGTTGGCCAGCAGCAGCTCCCGTACCTTTTACGAAGCGCAGGGGTACCGGTCTTTTTATGGTTTCCGCAAAACAATAGAGGAATAAAGACAACTTGGCTATGAGCTGTTTCACGTGGAACGTTTTAACATAAGGGAGCGATGTCTAAATGAGGGGCGAACAAGTACATATCAGATTCTTGCGTGCCGAGGATGCAGCAGAAAAGCTGAGGCTGGAGGTAGAGAACCGTGCTTTTTTTGAAGCATACTCAATGACCCGCTACAGCGACTTCTATACATTGCCGATGCAGCAGGAGCTGATTGAGATTTATGCAGAACAAAAGGAAAACGATCAGGCATACAGCTTTGGAATATTCGAAAATGAAGCGAATGTATTGGTGGGAACGATCAGTTTAGTTCAAGTGATGAGAGGTCCATTGCAAAATGCCGTCTTAGGATACGCGATGGATAAAAAATATAATAATAAAGGGTACACCACAGAAGCGGTCAAACTGATTGTTGCCTATGGTTTTCAAAAGCTGGCTTTACATCGTATTGAGGCTGGGGTTATGCCGGGAAATGATGCGTCTATTCGGGTTTTGGAAAAGGCAGGCTTCCATAAGGAAGGACTTGCAGTGAAAAATGTTCAGATCAACGGCGAATGGCGGGATCATCAAGTACTTGCCTGCATCAATCCGAGAGATTACTGAAAAGAGATATCAAGGAAGGAGCTGTTTGCGTGTATATTCAGTCTGACAGGCTCGAGTTTCGAGCTTATACAGATGAAGATTTTCATTTCTTATGGTCGTTATTGGCGGATTCCGAGATGGTCCGCTATATCGGCAAAGGACAGACTAGAGACAGAAGTGAAGCGCTGGAGTTTCTTTATTGGATCTATCGTTCCTATAAGGAAAATCCGAAAGGCGGTCTCCGGTTGCTGATTCGAAAAGAGGATGGCAGGCGAATCGGACATGCCGGACTGGTGTACCAAAACATTGAAGGCATTGATGAGCTGGAAGTTGGTTATTGGATCGCTAAAGAATTTTGGGGACAAGGTTACGCGAAAGAGGCAGCTGGGGCTTTACGTGATTATGGACTGCATCAGCTGGATCGACAAAGACTGATTTCGCTGATTCAGCCTGGCAATAAAGCTTCGCAAAAAGTAGCGCGTCATATCGGAATGGCAGTGGAAAAAGAAATTGTGCTGTCTGGGAAAAGTGTCTGCGTCTACGCCATTGAAAAGGAGAAGAGCGATGGATTTTCCGATTTTTGAAACCGAGAGATTGCATTTGAATAATGTGGAAGAGGAAGACAGGACTGCCTTTTTTGATATCATGTCGCGTGAGGAAGTCATTTCTTATTACGGAATGGATGCTTTGGTCCACCCGGAAGAGGCAGTGGAAATCATCCGTTCGTTCCATACGAATTTCAACTTTCAAAGAGGTATGCGCTGGGCGATTCGGTCTAAAGAAACAAACGAGTTTATTGGCACAATCGGACTGAATAATTTGAACCTGAGAGCAAAAAAAGCAGAGATCGGCTATGAGCTGCATCCTGATTATTGGCGCCAAGGCTTGATGCAAGAAGCTATAACCGGAGTTTTAAGATATGCTTTTGCAGAACTTGATTTGTACCGGATCGGAGCGGTGACGTTTCCAGAGAACACTTCATC
>JASLAI010000174.1 GCA_030147225.1 Planococcus sp. (in: firmicutes)
TGCTGCAGGAAAATGATTCTGTTGCTTGCACAACGGATTTTCAAGAGCCTCAATACAGGTGGCAACTCATCGTAATTGACTGTTAAGATAATGATGGACTCCGGATCGATTTGTTCAACATTTGTATAGGCTTTTATCTGCTGGCGATTTTCATCATGAATTATTCCTTGTTCGTTAAGCAATGCGGCTTGCTCTTCATGCTGCGCAACTACTTGCACGTCATGCCCCGCCTTTTTTAATAGATAGGCTGGCAGCAGTCCATTGGCTCCAGCTCCGATAATTGCGTATTTCACGGTATCACTCCTTACAGTGCCACAATTTTCTTAAAAAAGAAGCCTGCCTATATTAGGCAGACTTCCAATAATATTTTTATTATACAGGATAAATCGGATGTTTTCGATATGGCAGCGGCAAATCTTTTGTTTCATAAAAAGAAAGACGCTGTGAAAGTACTGAACGCAATTGGTGAGGTGCCACGATCTCATCGATGATCAATTCAGATGCCAGACGATAAATATCGATTTCCTCTTTGTATTCCTGATGTTTCTGCTGAACATACTGAAGACGTTCTTTCGGATCTTCAATCGCTTCGATTTTATTCGAATAGACAGCATTTACTGCTGCTTCAGGCCCCATCACTGCTATCTGTGCGGTAGGCAAAGCGATGCAGACATCCGGTTCAAAGGCAGGTCCTGCCATCGCGTAAAGACCTGCTCCATACGCTTTGCGCACAATGACAGAAATTTTTGGAACTGTCGCCGAACTCATCGCCGCAATAAACTTCGCTCCGTGGCGGATGATTCCAGCGCGCTCTACTTTCGTTCCAATCATGAAGCCCGGAACATCGGCCAAAAACAGCAACGGAATCGAGAAGGCGTCGCAGAGATTGATGAACTTTGCGCCCTTGTCAGCTGAATCACCGAACAAGACACCGCCTTTGACCTTCGGCTGGTTGGCAAGAATACCGACCACCTGTCCGTCAATGCGTGCAATCCCTGTAATCAATTCACCGGCGAACAGCTTTTTGATGTCGAAGAAGCTGCCTTCATCGACCAATTGATCAATTAATTCATACATATCAAATGGCGCGTTTTGGTTTTCTGGAATGATTGCTTCCAGTGAACGCCCTGCTTTTGCAGCTTTCGCTTCAATCTTTTCAGGTTTGATGGCAAAATTTGCTGGGAAATTCGTCAAATAACGGCGTGCTTCTGAAATGGCTTCTTCTTCTGTTGCAACCAATACATCGCCGACACCGCTGACTGTACAATGCATACGGGCTCCGCCCATCTCTTCAAGCGTCACTTTTTCACCGATGACCTTTTCCGCCATTCGAGGTGACCCGAGGTACATCGAGGCATTGCCGTCTACCATGATCACAATGTCACAAAACGCCGGAATATACGCACCTCCGGCAGCTGATGGACCAAATAAGAGACATACCTGCGGCACCATACCTGACATTCTGACCTGGTTGTGAAAAATCTTACCAGCTCCTCTGCGATTCGGGAACATGTCAAGCTGATCGGTAATCCGGGCTCCAGCAGAATCGACCAGATACAGCATAGGCACTTGCATTTTTTCTGCGGTTTCCTGAATGCGGATAATCTTTTCAACTGTACGTGAACCCCAAGATCCTGCTTTGACCGTTGAATCATTGGCCATTACACAGACCGTTTCCCCATTGACTTTGCCAATAGCCGTCACTACGCCATCTGCAGGCAGGTCTTCTGCTTCCACATTGGCAAAGCGGCCATCTTCCGCATAATTTTCATCATCAAACAATAGTTTTAACCGGTCACGGACAAAAAGCTTATTGCTTTCTTTCATTTTTTCGTGATATTTTTGCTGCCCCCCAGCAAAAATCTTTGCAAGCTTTTGTTCGAGACGTTCGTTGTACCCAGTTGTTTCAGTCGTTTTCGTCATTTCACTGTCCCCTTTGCTTAAAATCAATTATTCACTGACAGTTAACAATAGATCGCCTTCGTTGACAAAACCGCCGACTTCTACGTGAATTTTTTCCACTTTGCCGCCAAATTCAGCTTCCACCGGGATTTCCATTTTCATGGATTCGATAGTCAAAACGGCCTGCCCAGGTGTTATTGCTTCTCCTTCAGCCGCCAATACATTCAATACCGTTCCTGCCATAGATGCTTTCAATTCTTTCATAATGTATGTTCCTCCTTTGTTTTTTCCATCCATTGCGGCAATACCGCAGTTGCGTATTCGCCAGAAATAAATTCTTCTGACTTAATAAATTCTTTAAATAACGAAATATTGGTTTTTACCCCATTAATTGTAACATGGTTGAAAAAACTCTGTGATTTTGACAATGCATCAATACGATCGGTGCCGCGAATGATAATTTTTGAAATCATTGGATCATAAAAAGGCGTTACTTGATTGCCTTCTTCATAGCCGGTTTCGATGCGCGCTCCCTCTCCCCACTGAAGCTTTTCGAGCTTTCCGGGCGAAGGAAAAAAAGTCTTTGGATCTTCCGCATAAACACGGTACTCAATGGCATGGCCTTTGGTCTGTATGCTGTCTTGGGCCGGCAGTTTACCACCATCTGCTACAGTCAATTGCCATTCAACCAAATCCAG
>JASLAI010000409.1 GCA_030147225.1 Planococcus sp. (in: firmicutes)
AACAAAAGTAACACAGTATACAGGAGGTTTTATAATAATGAGATCAGGAAATCGTGAATTCGAAATCGTATACAGCAAACAAGAAATGGGAACGGCTATACAGTCATTAAAAGCTAAAGGATACAGAGAAGAAGATATCCATGTACTGGCTAATGATAAAAGAATGGTAGAAACTGCAGGTAATGAAGGTGTTCAGGCGGATCAAGCCAACTCTTTTTCAAATCGCTTTAAATCGTTTTTAGGTGGAAAAGATGTTGTCAGAAAAGAATTAGATCGCTTCAATCTGAATAAAGATAGAGCTGATGACTACGAACGCGAAATCGAAAAAGGCGCAGTTCTTCTATACACCGAAGGAGACGCTGTATCACCTGAAGACGAACATTTCTCATCTTTAGATGATTCAAATGAGCCAATGGATTTTGAGGGAAGTACCGGTCAAACATCAGGAGACAAAGCTATTCATCACAACGATCAGGGCAGTGAGCATTCTGATGGAATTTACGCACGTGAAGTTTCCAGAGAAGATCAACATGCCCGAGCTGGCAATAACGATCGCTTGCAGGATTCTCGATTAAAAGGCGATGAAATTCACCCGACTGGCGGATTGAATAAAGATGAGGGTGCTGTCCGGGAAAAAGAATTCGATCACGAACCAGGTCTCCAAACGAAAGAAGGCGAAGACAATCTCTTGCGGGCAGATGGAGTAAACCGTCGTCAAGACGAACCTTCACCAGGAGTGGATCCGAATTTAGGACCGGCACCATTTGGCAGAGATTCAGAAGAAGAGCATTTGCTAAATGAAGAGCGGGGAGAAAACACGGATAAACCGAGAAATCCTCGTGACCACTATGATGAAACTCATAAGAAAAGTAAAGATGATACACCGCCACCAACTCAAAGACTATTTTAAATAGAAAGGAGCCTTCCTAATCGGGAGGCTCCTTTAAATTTTCTAATGCTTAATGCGCACGATCGCAATGGCTAGTAAAGTACCGATAACAGCAGGAAGAATCCATCCGATCCCCTGTTCAAAGAACAACAGATGACGGAGAATGGAATCGACCTGTTCAAAAACAATGCCAGTTGAACGCAAAGCATCAAAAATACTAACGATTGCAGTTAATCCAAGAGCAATCATATAAACAAAAGGTGTTCTGTAAAAAGTACGGTCGAAAAATGATAAACCCACCAGAACAATCGCAACAGGATAAATTGCCAATAATACAGGAAGTGATATAGCAATCAATTGAGTCAACCCTACATTGGCAATAACGGCAGAAAATGCAGCAAGAAATAGAACGTAGACGATGTAAGATATCTTTGGATAAATTTTATAAAAGAATTGGGCGGTGGCGGATACAAGTCCGATGGAGGTCGTCAAACAAGCAAAGCTTATGGCTGCTGATAAGATGATTCCACCAATTTCTCCATATAACACACGTGAAGCCATAGCAATAATAATACCGCCGTTATCCTGCAACCCAATTGCTTCAACACTAGTTGCTCCGATGTAACTAAGAGATAAGTAGACGGCAGATAAACCAATAGCTGCAATAAACCCTGCATAAGCAGTGGCTTTCAAAATGGTTCTGGTGTCCGTAACGCCTTTACTTCTAATGGATTGAATAATAACAATTCCAAAAACCAAAGCAGCAATAGCATCCATTGTAAGGTATCCCTGTATAAAACTTTTAAAGAATGCTTCAGTATCGTAATTTCCAACAGGAGGGTTTATAGGCCCCATTGGTGTCAGGAAACTTTTCAATGCCAACAATCCGATTACCACTATTAAAAGAGGGGTTAATATTTTACCGATTCTATCGACTAATTTTGTTGGATTCATTGCAAATAATATTGTAATGGTAAAGAAAATAATTGTGAAAATTGTCAAGGACCAGAAGGAATCAGCGAAATCAACTGGCAGAAAAGGAGCTGTCCCAATTTCAAAAGCGACTGTAGCCGTACGTGGAATTCCAAAGAAAGGGCCAATAGCTAAATAAACAATTAATGTAAAGACAATTCCGAAAATAGGGTGGACGCGTCCGGCAATGGATTGAAGGTCTCCGCCTGCTTTTGCAATTGCCAGAATCCCCAATAAAGGAAGGCCTACTCCCGTTAGTAAAAATCCGATTATAGCAATAATCAATTGATCACCGGCAAGCTGGCCTAAATAAGGTGGAAAGATAATATTTCCTGCCCCTAGAAACAAAGCAAAAAGCATAAGTCCCAAAGTAAGAATATCTGTTTTTGTAAGGGCCTTCTTTAACATGACAAACTCCTTAATAAATATCATTTACGCACGAACTTACATTATAACCGAATTCTTTAATTTTTGAAAACATTAAAAATCCAAAAGAAAAACCCGGTCAGAAGACCGGGTTACAATTATTTCTTAGTATTGTTTTTGAAGTCGCCAATTTTATCTTGAATATTACCCTTGGCTTTGTCCATTTTTCCTTCGCTTTGTTTATTCGGATCGTTGGTGGCGTTGCCCACTTGATCTTTTAATTCACCTTTTCCTTTGTTTACTGCACCTTTTAATTTATCTGAGAAGCCTTCTTTTTCGCTCATGAATAATTCCTCCTTTGAATTTATCGATTAACAGTATAATTGCCTAATCTAAGGAAAACTAAACATCATGGCATCAGTTTCGCCTGCAAGGGAGGTTTAATAAAGTTTTTTTAGCGGTATCTTTAATAGTAATGCATAAATCTTCTTGGCTCAGCCGGTTCAGTGTTTGAAGAGGAGTATAAACGTTTTGAGCTGCACCCAATCGTACTTCGGTATGCTGATCCATCGACAAATCAACAAGCAATCCTTCACAGTTAATGATTTTTGCAAGCTCTGCGCGGGATCGATAATCCATCTTCAATACGGCTGCTTCATCCTGAGGCGTCCACACTGTCTTGAGTGAATAGAAGTCAAGCGAGTCATCCATTAAGGTTACACCCCTATGAAATAGTTGAAAATTCTTTTATTTTATTTAATATATCATATTTTGAACAATATAGTAATTAAATATGCTTAAAAAGGAGTGGTGAAATGAAGGTTTTGAT
>JASLAI010000220.1 GCA_030147225.1 Planococcus sp. (in: firmicutes)
GTATTAGACGACCTGTATGGCACATCCCTATACATAGATTCTTCAAAAAGGGGCAATGAGCATGTCGTAACCTTGAATGTGGAAACAGTCAATGATCAATACCTTTCTGAAAAAGGGGTGCTTGAAAAAGTCTTAAACTTAATGTATATCGTTTTGTTCAAGCCTAATTTTGAAAACGACTTATTTAAAGAGTCTATTTTTGCACGTGAAAAAAATGCCATTGTTCAGCGCATTGAATCCGTTTTTGATGAAAAGACGCGTTATGCACAGCAGCGCATGATGGAATTGACCTTGCCAAACCATCCGGCTTCCATTACTTCAAATGGGACGATCGAAGATGTTCTAAACGTCACCAATGAACAATTAGTGGCTGAATACAAAGAAATGTTGACACAAAATGAAATTGAAATCTATGCGGTAGGCGATGTGAAGCCAGAAATGATCGCTTCTTATATCCGTGAGTATTTCCATTTTAAAGACCGTGAAAAAGCCATTGCAGCTCCTCCAATGGAGTTGGTGAAACCCGAACAATCACGTGTACTTGAATACGAAGACATGAAGCAAGGTAAATTGCATATGGCATTCTTCACGCCTGTCACCTTCCGGGACGAAAAATTTCCGGTTATGCAGTTAATGAACGGAGTTCTCGGCGGATATGCCCATTCTAAGCTGTTTGTGAACATTCGTGAAAAAGAAAGCATGGCATACTATGTATCGAGTTCTTTTTCTTCGCAATTCGGATTGATGTTCGTCTTAGCGGGAATTGACTCCAAGTTAGAAGAAAAAGCGGTAAGTCTGATTCTCGAGCAATTGGAAGAAGTCAAAAAAGCCAATATTTCCGATGTCGAGCTTGACCAAACGAAAGCATTATTGATCAATCAATTAAAAGAAGCTTTGGATTCAGCGCGTGGACAAATAGATATTTACGATCAATACATGGAATTGACTGAAGCATTTGAGCCGGAATACATGATCAACAAGTGGGAAAATGTTACGAAAGAAGACATTGCAGCCGTAGCTCAGGAACTTTCATTGGAAATGACCTATTTCCTATCAGGCAAGGAGGATGAAAAAGATGCATAAAGTTGAATTTGAACAATTGGAAGAAACGCTTTTTCATGAAAAGCTGGATAATGGCCTGAATGTTTACATCTTGCCGAAAAAAGGATTTTCAAAAACCTTTGCTACTTTCACAACCAAATACGGTTCAATCGATAATCATTTCGTGCCTCTAGGCGAAACTGAGCCAATTAAAGTGCCGGATGGCATCGCTCATTTCCTTGAGCACAAAATGTTCGAAAAAGAAGAAGGGGACGTTTTTCAGGAGTTCAGCAAACAAGGAGCTTCGGCAAACGCTTTTACATCGTTTACGCGCACAGCCTATCTGTTTTCAGCTACCGGTGAAATAGATAAAAACGTTAAAACGCTATTGAATTTTGTCCAAAGTCCTTATTTCACAGAAAAGACGGTGGAAAAGGAAAAAGGCATCATTGCGCAGGAAATTACCATGTACGACGATCAGCCGGACTGGCGTTTATATTTTGGCATCATTGAAAACCTCTACAAAAACCATCCGGTGAAAATTGATATTGCCGGTACGGTAGAATCCATTCAGGATATCACTGCTGAGCATTTATATACCTGCTATAACACTTTCTATCATCCGTCTAATATGTTGTTGTTCATTGTGGGTAATGTCGATCCAGATCAAATGATGAAATTGGTGAAGGAAGACCAGGCTCAAAAAACATTTGAGGAACCGACAGAAATAAAACGGATTTATCCGGACGAGCCTAAAGAAGTAGCGATTAAAGAACGCGTGTTAGAAATGAGTGTTCAGAAGCCGAAAGTCTTCTTTGGCATCAAACCTGAAAAACTGGATTTAATCGGATCTGAAATGCTGAAGCATGAACTAGCTGCTCAATTGGCTTATGAACTGCTTTTCGGCCGGACATCTGACTTTTATCACCATGCGTATGAGAATGATTGGATTGATGAATCCTATTCGTTTGATTATTCGCTTGAACATGGTTTTGGCTATGCCTTGATCGGCTCAGATACTCACAAGCCTGAAATTCTGACGAAGGAAATCAAACGCACACTTCAAACTGCTGTTGAAAAATGGCCATTCGGCCAGGAGGATCTTGATCGTGTGCGCCGCAAGAAAATTGGCTTTTTCTTGAGAGCGTTAAATTCTCCAGAATATATTGCCAATCAATTCACTAATTATGCTTTTAATGAAATGAATTTGTTCGACATTGTACCTGTATTGGAGGAACTTGAGGTTTCTGATCTTCAAGACGCTTTTGCGTTAGTAAGCCATGAATCTCAACACTCAGTCTTTACAATTATGCCTCCGAATAAGGACACACAGTGAAAAGGTTTGCAGTGCTGTTAGGTGCGTCAGGCGATATTGGTGAAAGCATTGCGCTTCAATTAGCTGAGAGCGGCTGGTCGCTGTATCTCCACTGGAACACCAAGCCAGCAGAGCAGCTGGCAAAGCAATTAGCCATACATTATCCTGCACAGGAATTCATCCCGGTACAGGCCGATTTTGCGATCGAAGGAGGAGCGCAGCAGCTTGCTGAGAATGTTTACGATGCGGCTTGCGTTATCGTTGCCAGCGGCCAATCGCTTATAAAGTTGTTGAATGATACTTCTGAACAGGACATGGAGGCATTATGGCAAGTGCATGTGAAAAATCCGATTTCGGCAATCCGTTCGATCTCGCCTTTTTTTCATCGTCACTCAAGGTCGTATGTAGTTTTTATTTCCTCAATATGGGGAGAGACTGGTGCCTCTATGGAAACTATGTACTCAGCAGTAAAAGGGGCTCAATTGGCATTTGTCAAAGCTTATGCCAAAGAGATGGCACCTTCTGGAACCCGTGTCAACGCTATAGCGCCGGGATTCATTATGACAAAAATGAATGCTGCACTTTCTGCAGAAGAACTTCAGGAACTTGAAGAGGAGATTCCGCTGGGGCTGGGAGCTCCTCAGGATATAGCGGATGCTGTCGATTTTCTGATTAACGGGAAGGCAGATTACATGACCGGCCAAACACTCCGCATCAACGGTGGATGGCTGATATCATAATGTTTCTTTTCTTGTAACTAAATGCCCCTTTTCCAATACGGGCAAATCAGCTATCATAATAACTAAAGATTCCTTTGGAGAACCCATATGGAGAAAGGTCGGATATTGCATGAAAGAATGGTATTTTGAATACGAAATTCAAGTTAACCGTCCTGGTCTGCTTGGCGATATCGCTTCTCTACTGGGGATGCTGCGTGTAAACATTGTAACCATTAATGGGGTGGACCAAGGGCGCCGCGGCATGCTGCTGCGTGCTGAACATGACGTTCAGCTGGAGCGTTTTGAACAAATTCTGTCAACCATTGAGACGATTGCTGTGACCAAGTTTCGTGAACCGAAGCTGCGTGATATTTTGGCAGTCCGGCACGGCAGGTATATTCAGCGGGATGCGGATGACCGCAAAACATTCCGTTTTGTTCGAGATGAATTGGGATTGCTGGTGGATTTTATGGCAGAAATTTTCAAACAAGAAGGCCATAAGTTGGTAGGTCTAAGAGGAATGCCCCGAGTCGGGAAAACGGAGTCTATTGTTGCAGCAAGCGTTAGCGACAATAAAAAATGGATTTTCCTATCGTCTACCATGATCAAACAAACTGTACGAAATCAATTGATGGGTGATGAGCATAACGCCAATAATATTTTCATACTGGACGGCATTGTCACACGCCGCTCAAGCGATGAACGGCATATGCAATTAGTTCGGGAAATGATGCGCATGCCAACGATCAAAGTAGTGGAGCATCCTGATAAGTTTGTCGAGCAGTCTGAATACAGCATTGATGATTTCGATTATATTATCGAGTTGCGTCATCATCCGGAAGAGAAAATCACTTATGAAGTGTTGGAGAAAAACACATTTATGGATGAAAAATCACAAGGGGATATGTTTGGGGACGGATTCAATTTCTAATAAGTAGGCAGGTGATCGTTTTGAGTGAGCTGGGTACTCGGCTGAAACAAGCCAGAATCGCCAAAGGATATAGTTTGGAAGATTTACAGGACTTGACCAAAATACAAAAGCGTTATTTAGCTGGCATAGAAGATGGCAATCACAGTATGATGCCCGGCGCGTTCTATGTGCGCGCATTTATTAAGCAGTACGCTGCAGCAGTAGGGCTGAATGGGGAAGAATTGCTTGAACGATACAGAACAGAAATGCCGGCTAACGAACCTGTTGCTCAGAAACCAATGCCGAGTTCTCTTACTTCCAGAAGCCGTTCAATATCCAGAACAGCTCCAAATGAAGCGTACGCTGAAATCATCCCTAAAGTGTTAGTTGCCTTGTTTATCATTCTGATTCTAGCGGTTGTCTGGTATTTTTACAGTGCTTCGACAAACAGCAATTCAGCGAATACACCTGTAAACGAAGGAGGGGGCGTTTCTTATGAAGAACCTTCCCCTGCGGTTTCTTCCAAACCGGAAGAAACCGTTCAGGAGTTTGAAGAAGAGCCCGCAGAAGAGCCGCCTGAACCTGAGACTGTCCTGTCAGTAGAAGAAATTCAAGGAGAGACGACCACTTATTTGTGGCAGGGGCCAGCAGAACGTCAATTGGAAATAGCAGCGAGCGGTCCGTCGTGGATTGCAGCTACGGACCAGAATCAACAGGAACTGACTTCGGGAGCACGCATTATGCAAGCCGAAGAAACCGAGGCAATCGATTTATCAGAAGTGGAAGTTGTTCGTTTGCGTATTGGTGATTATTCAAACGTTACATTGACTTTGAATGATGAGCCGATTGAGTATACGCAGCAACTCCAACCCCAAAATATCGTTATTCAATTTACAGACGCCGAATAGCCATCTTTGGATGGCTATTTTTCTTGAAAGTTCGAAAGGAGAAACAATAATGAATATACCAAACCAGATTACCATCTCGAGGATATTATTAATCCCTGTATTCATGGTGATCATGCTAGCCGGCTTTGACTGGGGAACAATGACGCTTTTCGGAGCTGAAATGCCTGTCACTCATTTTGTCGGGGGACTTATCTTTATTTTTGCATCATTAACTGATTGGGTGGATGGTTATTATGCCCGCAAATACAATTTAGTCACGACTTTTGGAAAGTTTTTGGACCCTTTAGCTGATAAACTCT
>JASLAI010000410.1 GCA_030147225.1 Planococcus sp. (in: firmicutes)
GATGAAATCAGCAGCGCTGTTTTCCGCTTAATGCGCCGGAAATAGTCCCGTAAGTTTTGGTCTAATTTATGTTTGTCTTTAATCTGGATAATTTCTCCACGGCAAACTTCGATCAGTGTTTTAGAAAGAATTTCATGAATCCGCGGAGATTCAATCTCTGTGATTTGCTCCAGCGCACGCGCCAGAATGAAATCGCCCGTATACATTGCTACGCTGTTGTTCCATTGCGCCTTGACAGTCGGACGTCCTCTGCGGATTTCCGACTCATCTATGACATCGTCATGGACCAATGAAGCCATATGAATCAGCTCAAGCGGCACAGCCACACGCTTCATGACATCGATGTTATAATCCCCGAATTTTCCAGCAAGCAAAACAAAAACAGGTCGGATTCTTTTCCCTCCGGCCTGCAATAAATGAAGAGATGCATCATTTAATAGGAGAGATTTGGAATCCACTGCCTGTTCCAATTCCTTCTCGATCATTTCCAGTTCCGGTCTAAGGTCGGAATAGAGCAATTTCAACTTCATCTTTTCCACTTAAAATCCTTCTCCCGCTAATTTACTTTTTTATTCCTAGGTGGAGGGCTGCGGCGCCTCCTGTATAAGGCTTGTATTTCACTTTTTCAAACCCGACTTCTGTGAACAGCTTCGCCAATTGCTTCATGCTCGGGAATGTTTTTGCCGATTCCTGGAGCCATGAATATTCTTTATAGCTTTTAGCGAAGAGTTTGCCGAAGACCGGCATAATGAAACGGAAATATATTCTAAAAATCGGTTTGAAAATGATATTTTCAGGCTGGGACGTTTCTAAGCATGCTATCATACCGCCCGGCTTTAATACACGATGCATTTCGGAAAGGACTTGGCGGTAATCCGGTACATTGCGTAAGCCAAATCCGATTGTAGCAAAATCAAAAGAATTGTCCGGATAAGGCAACGACATGGCATTTCCCTGTACCAGTTTGATTTGAGGCATGCTCTTGGTTTTTTCATGTCCGACGTTCAGCATGTTCTGGCTGAAGTCCAATCCAACCACTTGTCCGGTTTCACCGACTGCCTTGCCAAGCGCAATGGTCCAATCAGCCGTTCCACAGCAAACATCAATTGCGGCGGCGCCTTTAGGTACTTGCATCTTGTACATCGTGTCTTCACGCCATTTGTTATGCTGTTGGAAGCTGATGACAGAGTTCATCTGATCATAGTTCTCGGATATTTTTTCAAATACTTCGTGGACTCTTTGTTCTTTCGTTTTAGGCATATCAGTCATCCTTCTCGGGTCAGCTGCTCAGCTCTATGCTGGTGCGGGGTTATTTGATGGAGCAGAAAATTTTTAACTTCGTAATCTAATGAACATTCAGCAATGGACACTGAAATCTGCCGATGCAGACTGTCTAATTTCTCCAACAGCCAATGCTCTGTATAGATTTCGTGAACAAGGCTAGCATTTAATTCCAACAAGGCGTGTGTATAATCCTTGGCTTGCAATCGTTCTAATTCATCGGCATAGCGAATATAAAGCAACGCCTGTTTGGCAAGTGGTGCATATTCCGTAAAGCCGTAATAATTATAAAATGCCATTAAAAGTTCAGTTTCAATGATGCTTATGGCTTCTTCCACTTCTTCCAGCGGTCGGATTCTTCCTTCAAAAAAGGAAGTTTTCTTTTCGCTCACTTCAATAATAGCTGAAGCCAATTGCTGTACCATCGCGATATTCTTGGTGTTGACCAGCATCTGATAATAAATGCCGCTGTATAAATCTCCAGCCAACACCGTTAGCTGCTGCTCTTTTATAATCGGAGCGTCTTCTCTTACTTGATCATGGGCATGCAAAGCGGCATATACGATGGAAACCGTTTTTGCTGAGGCTTCAATTTCAGGCGACCAATTCTTCCCGTCAAAAAAAGGCAATAGCAAAAAAAACAAACGGGACTCTTTTACCGATGGACCTTCTGTGTACTTATCAAGTGTCCGCTGGCGCACAGCATTTAAAACCTCAATCCCCATGGAAATAATTTTCGATTGTATTTGGTGTCCATTCATACTGCTTGCTCCATTCATGATTTAGCCATACTACAATAGTATATCACAGGCAAAGCCTAGCCTTCATCCAATATCGTTTATTTTTTAGCTTCGCTTTCAACGATACCATGAGCCGAATGAATCTCCGCTTTCCCACGGATTTTCATAGCTGATGTATGCTCAGTAAATTGAGCAATCATCACTTCGCCTTTATCCAATTTTTCAGTATGGTGAAATTTTGTATCGTTGCCGCGGGTCAATCCTATTACGTTCACGCCGTCTTCCTGTGCGCGAATAACAATATATTCCGTCTGGGCCATTTTTACACCTGCTTTTCATTTTTAGTTCATATTGATGTAAGTGATTACTTCCGAACGTTTAATATCGTCCGTTTCAAGAATTCCACGGGAGACTGCAGTAACTGTTTTAGATCCCGGTTTCTTAATGCCTCTCATCGTCATGCACATATGCTCCGCTTCAATCATTACATAGACGCCATGTGGATTC
>JASLAI010000238.1 GCA_030147225.1 Planococcus sp. (in: firmicutes)
GGCTGATCTTCTATTTGAGAAACAAAAGGATCCATTTCAAAAAATGGAATAATCGCTTGTGTATCACCTGCCACTTTGACACGCAGCACTTTTTCACTTTGCAGCTGCGCTTGAATGTCGTGTACAGAGCCTTGTGCAATCAACTTTCCATTGTCTATAACCCCGATGCTGTCACACATTTCAGCTAGCTCTGGCAGGATATGGGAAGAAATCAATATGGTTTTGCCCATCCCTTTCAGTTCTCTGAGGATATCCCGCATTTCAACCCTTGCCCTCGGATCAAGTCCGGAAGCCGGTTCATCCAGAATAAGAATTTTAGGATCATGGATCAACGCGCGAGCCAAGCATAGCCGTTGCTTCATCCCACGCGACAGCAAATCAACATAGTCGTAGCGTTTATGCTCCAGATTGACCAATTCCAACAGCTTGGGAATTAATACTGCCCGCTCTTTCGGCTTGATGCCGTAGCTAGCTCCATAAAAATCCAAATATTCCTCTGTTTTTAATTGATCATAAACACCGAAGAAATCTGGCATATAACCGATTTGCCTGCGCACTTCCTGCGGGTTTTTGGTGACACTGATGCCATTGATGAACGCGTCCCCCGCTGTCGGCTGAAGAAGCGTAGCCAAAATCGAAAAAGTCGTTGATTTCCCTGCACCGTTGGCACCAACAAAGCCAAATACCGTGCTGTCCTCCACAATCAGATTCAAGTCCTGCAATGCATAAAAAGAGCCATATTTTTTGGTCAATCCGATTGTTTCAATCATGGGGTAATCACTCCTTTCAATTTGACTTTCGGCACAACAATTTCAGGATTCCCTGAATTTCCGGACATCGTTAATTTAAACTTAACGGCACCTTCAGGGCTTACGTATTTTTTTGCCGTATCGGTGAATTTCTCGCTGGATTGCGTGATTTCTTCGTACTTGCCACTTTCATGATTCAAAATGGATACTTCCAGACTTTGACCAGGGTTTGTGATGGATAGTTCATTCCAGGAAGCTGTATTGTTTTTAATATCTTCAGGCAATGTATAGGTCATATCATACTCCCCATTTTCCAAGTAATACAGATAAGGGTCATGTGAAATGTTCTCGAAATATGCGTTCGTACTGGCTCCTAAAAGCTCCATTCCTAAAGCATCGGTATTTAAAGTGATATCTCCACTTAAGGTCAGTTCCGGCTTGAAGCTTTGAGCGATCAAATGGACCGAGTCTACTGAAGCACGCTGCTTTTCAAGAGTAATAGGCACGATTGCATCCTGTGTATACGCAATCACATAGGGAGTCTTGCCATTTTGCGACATTTGCTCATACGAAGTGGAAAGCAATGTTTGGCGGCGAGCCTTATCCAATTCTTCCAAATCTGCAATCGGCATATAGCTGTATGATTGCCCGACAGCTGCGGCAGGAGACAAAATATCAGATTGAATGGTTTCATCAACTGCCAGCTCTTCTCCGGGATTTAAATCTCCCAGGTCCAGTATGCGTGTCCCTGACCAAATTGAAACATCTTCAACTGCAAATGGAAAATCATTGCGGATAGTTCCGGTGATTTTCTCATCAGCCACACCTAAATCGACGCTAAAACTTCCGCTGTTTTCTATATACGACTGTCCCATGATGGATTCAACTGACCAGTAACGCATCTCACGCAAGGTCATCTGATTGCTGGCAGCTCCTTTTTCCATCATTGCCGAGAGATAGGGTTGTGTTTCTGAAAATTCACTGCCCATTCGGTAGATCATGGTAGTGGATGATGGAGCAGTGAATTGGTAATTCCCACCACGGTTTGACAATAATGAATTGACGTAATATCCATTCAGCCCTTTATCTGCATCCACTTCAAAAAAACCGGTTTGCTGAATTTGCGGATTGCCGATGCGGTCTTTTGCACCGAAAGCGAATAGGCCAATCGAAGTCAGCAAAGCGACTACAGGGATAATAAACCAGGCGTATTCACGTCGGTCCTTTTTCTTTAATATTATATAGAGCACGGGCACTATCAATAAAATGTAGATGAAAATGATTGCCAAGATGAAAGGTTTTGACACTTGGAAGCTTTCGAATAGCTCGTTGACATTGCCCACTTCATAGCTCATAAAATCAAGAATTGATTGGCCGCCCATTGAATTATTATAATTCGACCTTACTGGAAAGAAATTCGATACCATTTGGCTATAGCCTTTTTGGCCTGAGACAGTTTCATCTCCCAGTGAAAAGCTCATTTGAGTTAAGCTTCCAGCTCCGATCGGCTGAGTTGCCGCCAAAATTTGTTCATCATTCTGCAATTTCACAGCCGAGCCTTCTTTAGCTGTAGCTTGATAAGCGGGAATCGGGTTTTCTAACCCAGGAACTGAAACTTCAATCGCATCTGCCAACTCCAAGGGCAGGTATTCGCTTAAGTTTCCAAGCTCTGCTGCTAGATTCCCAGTAGAACCGGTGACTACATTCCCTCCTTGTTGAATCCATTGCAGAATAGCCTGTTGTGTTGACTCCGGCAAATCACTATAGGCAAACTCATCAATGACCAAGTAATCGATCATATCCCAAGCCTGCGCCTCGGTTGGCAAAGTGAAATTTTTCAGTTGATTGAGGTGGATGACTTCGATACCTTCGCTAGCCGGAACAGCAAGCTGCTTTAAAGGCATCAGCCGATCCTGATTATCTGTCAGGCTTGCGATAAACAAAGCACCAGGTGAATGATAGTTGGGTTGAATAATTTTTTTGCCCTTGAAAGCGATCGATTTGCCTTCTTCCCAGCCTCCTTCAAATAAGAAGATGCTTTGATCTCCAGGTCCACCCGTATAATGCATATCCGATAAGCCGGATGCTGAGATTTGAAGCGTCTTCGTCTCTCCTTCAGCAAGTTCGAGTGGCATAGCTAACCCGGCTCCGAGAGTATATGTTTCCGAATAACTGACCACCAGGTCCCCTGAGAACGCTGAGCCTTGATTGGTCACAGTGAATTGCAGCGGCAGGCCTTTTTCGTACTTCACCTTATTTTGAAAACCGGCACTGGAATCCACGGTGATTTGTGGCGCCGCCAAAGATGCCTGCGGCATTAAAAACAAACTGATAAGCAATGCTAAAGCAAAAAATGCCAGCAAGCGTTTATACATGATGATCCCCCTTTTACTCGTCTCTTTATTAGTACGCTGGCTGAGTTAAATAGTTCCATCTTCTCACAAGAAAAACCTACTTTATCTCCCTTATTTCACAAAAAAAGAACGGGCAGCATAAGCTGTCCGTTCTTACAATCCAGAAAAGAATTTGTGAATAAAATTCGGCATAAAGTGCAGGATTTTTTCATCCGGCTCCAATTTCGAGTGGTGCAATCCATGGGCTGAAGAAACGCCTGCCCAGAACATCATTCCTGGCATCTGTTCGGTGAAATAACCGAAATCTTCGCCTGTCATCGCCGCTTTACTCTCGATAGCCTGTATGCCTTCAGTGTTGCTGGCGTATTGCAGGAACAAATCGGCCAGCTTCTCATCATTTTTAACCTCGAGGTAACTGGAACCGTAATCAATATTGACCCGGCAGTTATGTGCTTCTTCAACTGCACGGCAAATTGCTTCAATTCGCTTTTTCATGTGAATCATCGATTCACTGGTTAAAGTACGGATTGTCCCTTCAAGGCGTGCGTGCTCAGCGATAATGTTCTGAACTGTTCCCGCACTAAGCTTACCGACCGTCAACACCGCTGAATCCATCGGATTAACATTGCGGCTGACGATGGTCTGCAGCTGCATGAGCAAAGATGCTGCCGCTACAGCCATATCTTCCGTCAAATGAGGAAAAGCGGCATGTCCGCCTTTGCCGTGGAGATCGATAAACAACTCTGAAGTGTTGGCGAACAATAAACCAGGGCGTGTGCCAACTGTACCTACTGGTAGTTCAGGCGCAATATGCAAGGCACAAATCGCATCCGGCAAAAAATCCGGCTTCTCGTTTTTCAGCCATTCACGAAAAGGCAATGCTCCACCTGGTCCTTCTTCTGCCGGCTGGAATAATATCACCACATCGTCTTTGATCGGAGTTTCTATCAGTGCTTCAAGCAAACCTAGGGCAATCGCCATGTGGATATCGTGTCCACAGGCATGCATAAATCCTGGATGACTCGATTTGAAAGACAGTCCTGTCTCTTCGGTAATCGGCAAAGCATCAATATCCGTTCTCCAGCCGATCAGCTTTGTCGGCTTACTTCCGAGAACTTTAACGGCGATGCCAGTTCGCCACTCCACTACTTCCAAGCGCTCTTGCGGCAGCTGAGCGATAGTTTCCAGCAAATAAGCCTGTGTTTTAAATTCCTGAAAGCCAATTTCCGGAATTTGATGAAGATCTCTTCTGATTTTTACTAATTCCATTGCATTCACCGATTACAGCTGGCGCAATTCTTGCTTAATTTCTGTTTTAGCACGTGTTTTCGCGTCCATCAATTTCAATACGCGTGCTGGAGTTCCGCCCACTACTGAGTTTTCAGGTACGTCTTCGATAACAATGGCGCCTGCTGCTACCACTGCACCTTTGCCGACGCGAACGCCTTCAAGGATTACTGCATTAGCACCAATCATAACGTCATCTTCAATAATGACTGGGGTCGCTGATGCCGGCTCGATTACACCTGCAAGTACAGCACCTGCTCCGATGTGGCAGTTTTTGCCGACTGTCGCACGGCCGCCCATAACAACGCCCATATCGATCATTGTACCGTCTCCGATTACAGAACCGATATTGATAACAGCGCCCATCATAATGATGCAATTATTGCCGATTTCTACATTTTCACGAATAAATGCACCAGGTTCAATGCGGCTGTTGATATTTTTCATATCCAATAATGGGATTGCAGAATTTCTGCGATCATTTTCCACGACAGAGTCTTCAATGACAGAAGCATTCGCTTCCAATGCCTGCTGAATATCCGTCCATTCGCCGAATACTGTGACTGAACTGCCTTCGCCGAATACTTTAGAATCTGCACCATAATCTAAATCAGCCACGCCTTGGCCTTTTATGTATGCTTTTACCGGTGTCGACTTTTTCGCATTCTGTATGTACGAGATTATTTCGTTTGCATCCATCTGTTTCATCAATAAAAACCTCTTTCTATTAAGTGATGCTGTTATTATATCTGATTCCGCATAAAAATTCATCCGCTTCACCTTAATAAAGCGGCATGTTTTTCGACTATATCGACAAATGCCTCTACTTGGCGTAGCTGGAAAGCTGATTCATAGCCGATCAGCCAAGTATCCCGTGTCAATTCAAGCTCTTCTTTATTATTCGTCAATGCCATCATATGCACGTCTTCACTGCCTGTCAGCGTAATAGACGGCAGGATGGCATACCCGATTCCGTTGACAGCCATTTGCTTACACGTTTCAATCTGGTCCACCGTAATTTGCCGTTTCGGATTGGAAGCAAAATGCTTTTGCCACCATTGCTGAATTTCCTCATAATAATTCGAATCACTTTTAAATTGGATAAATGGCCGTTCTGTTTGAAAAAGCTCTTCGAGCGAACGAATCTCCTTATCTACTAAATACAGTGTGTCTTTGAATAGATGCTTTTTTGTCCCTTTCCAGTCTGTATGGCCGCGAACAATTCCAATATGAGCTTCCCCCTCATAAAGTGAACGGACAATTTCCGAGCTCCAGCCTGTGATCAATTGTATTTTCGCTTCTGGATATAGCGTCACAAAATCTTTCAGTACTTTTGGCAGCCAGTTTTGCCCGATAATCGTCGCACACGCGATTTTTAAGGTCCCGTGCACCTTTGAAGTCAAGGTATGCAGCACTTCGAAAACTTCTTCTTTCCGTTGGATTGTTTCAATTGCATATTGAATGACCAATTCCCCAGCAGGTGTAGGAGACAATCCTTTTTGCGAGCGAATAAACAATTGTTGACCCCAGTCTTTTTCGATAGATTGCAGACGCTGCGATAAAGCCGGTTGCGACAAAAACAAACGTTCAGCCGCTTTTCTCATATTGCCTTCTTCTGCCAATACTTTGATGATCAGTTCTTCATTTGACACTGCTCTTCACTCCTTTTTGTCCGCGAAGCCCAAAGATTAAGATAAAACTGAGGAGCGCGAAAAATGCGGTGACCAAGTAAACATTCTGAAGCGCTCCAGCCAAGGCCTGCTGCAGAACTCCCAGCGCTTCGGCTGAAATGCCGGCCCGGCTATCCATACTCAGCAAATCATTGATGGAGCTTAAGGTATAATTTTGATTATTGGCAGCAAAATAACTCAATAAGGAACTGTTGAGGATACTTCCAAGCAAAGCCACACCGATTGTACTGCCCAAGTTCCGCATGAACATATTCGAAGCAGTGGCAGAGCCACGCAATTCATAGGAGACAGCTGCTTGGATAGAGACGATAAAAGCCGTACTCGTCAAGCCCATTCCCAAGCCAATAAAAAAGCTGGACATGGCCGCCCATAAAGGACCGAAACCTGGCTGCATCAAGACAAATAATAAGGTCCCCATTACCAGGAATGCCCCCCCAGCCAAAGAGGTTTTGAAATAACCGATTTTCAACAGCAGCCTGCCTGAGAAAAAAGCGGCCAATGGCCAACCGATGGACATAGCTGTCAAAGTAAAGCCGGCAATTGCTGCAGGCTGTTCCATCACTCCGGTTACATAAGTTGGCAAATAGCTGGAGATGCTGATTAAAATGACGCCCGTTGCCAATGACACCAAATTTGCATAGAGAATCGTTTTATTTCGCCAAATTTCAAAAGGCATCATCGGATCAATGGCTTTTTTCTCCACTAAGATGAACAGTACAAAAAACAAGGTGCTGGCAACCAATAGAATTATGGCTTTGCTTGACAGCCAATCAAATGATACGCCTCCCTCTACAAGGAAATACAGCATGGTCGATAGAGCTGCCGTCAATAAAGCCGCTCCTTTATAATCGATTACCGGTTTTTTCGTATTCACAGGTTCTTCCAAAAATAATAGTACCCCGATCAGCGAGACAATTCCCAAAGGCAAATTCAGCCAGAATACATATTCCCAGCCGATGGTCGCGACAAGAATTCCCCCAATCGCCGGTCCAGTAACTGCTGAAATTCCCCAGACACTTGATAAATAACCTTGGATTTTCGCACGCTCTTCCTGGGAGTATATGTCTCCAACAATTGTCGTCGCTATCGGCATAACCGCACCTGCGCCCATTCCCTGGACAAATCGATAAAAAATGAGTTCATCTATTGAATTGGCGAACCCGCACAATAAGGAACCGAGCAGAAATAAGGACATGCCAACAGCAAATATGCGCTTACGTCCAAAGATATCCGATAATTTCCCGTATAATAAGACCGTTACTGTGCTCATCAATAAATAGGCCGAGAATACCCAGCTGTATTTAGAAAACCCACCCAGTTCAGAGGCAATGCTGGGCATAGCTGTCGATACAATAGTTGCTTCGACAGCGCTGACAAACATCGCCAGCATGACAGCCGCCAGAACCAATGGCCTTTTTGTTTTATCCATTACACAAACCTCTTTTCCAATGACAGAAAAAAAGGCCTCTGGGATGAGACCTTCTCCGTTATTGCTGTGTTTATCTTTTCAATTGATAAATTTGCTTTTTTAGCTGTTTTAATACAACACGCCGCGTCAATATTCCCATAAACATTTCTTCATCGTCAATGACGCAAAGAAAGTTTTGGTTAATGACCATATCAAGCGCTTTTTGAAAACGTTCGTTGATGTGGATTAAAGGCAGATCTTTTTCCATGATATCTTCTACTCGGATATCAGAAAGCCGCTCGTATTCTATATGATCCATTCCAAGAATTGCATCAGTAATCCGTTGTGCATTGATCAAACCGCAAAAGCGGTATTTCGAATCCAAAACCGGAATTGCTGAATAGCCCGTCTTCGTCAGAACGAGCAATGCATGTTCAGCACTGTTACCCATCTGAACATGTGCAACTTTTTCGGAAGAAATGATATATTCTTCGATTGGTGTATCAAGAAAATCTCTGCTTGGTAATGAAATCATGTACTCTACTCCTTTTGCATCGCCTGTATTAGATGCCACCATTC
>JASLAI010000244.1 GCA_030147225.1 Planococcus sp. (in: firmicutes)
GGGTGCTCCTGCCAAATGAACGACGGGTGCAATGCAGTAGACCCCCAAGTCCATTTTGGCACCGTTGCCGAGTTCAGGTTTGAAGGCATTTTCAATGATGCCGTTTTGTAATTGTCATAGCGTGATGAATATTGATTGTAATGGAAGACAAAACGGCGGATTGGTCCGATTTTGTCTAAATTTTTCTTCATATTTAGGAAAGACGGAGTCAGCGTAGATTTCATTGCTTCCATATAGGTTATTTCGTGCGTATTTGAAGCTCTAATGACTGTATCCATTTCTTCGACCGATGTAACGGCAGGCTTCTCGCATAAAACGTGAATGCCGTGCTCCATGGCGAGTATGCTTTGCTGAGCATGCAAAGCATTAGGGGAAGCGATATAAACTGCCTCAATGTCTCCGCTGGTGAACATGGCTTTCATATCGGTATAGACATTTTCAACTTCGTGCTTTTCTGCAAATGTGCGACCAGTTTCCACCTTGCGAGAATAAATAGCCCCGATAGCGAACTCAGGATGCTGCTTCGCCGCTTTGATAAACCGATCTGTAATCCAATTCGTTCCGATGATTCCAAACTTCATTGCAATTCCTCCTGTAGCCTAATGACTGATTTATCTTAGCTTCTATTCTAACCTAGATTTTTAAAAAGAGAGGAGCAACTCCCATTTTCATCAATTATTATAAAAGTGGCTACCTTTTGGCAGCCACTTTTATGAAGTCAGTCGAAATCCTTTTTCTCCCATTCATCGTCTGGGATTTCCAAGTCTTCACCTGAAAAACGTTCTTCTTTGAACGGATCGGCGTTCATATGGAAGCCGTTCTGTTCCCAGAAGCCAGGCTGATTCTCATCGATGAATTCAATACCGCGGACCCATTTCACACTTTTCCAGAAATACAGGTGGGGCACTACAAAACGCAGCGGATAACCGTGCTTGGCAGTCAACGGTTCACCGTCAAGTGAATGGGCAAGCAATACATCTTCCCGGTCCAAATCGGACAAAGCGACATTGGTGGTGTAGTCATAATCACCGTGAAGCATGACATAGCTGCTCTTCGGCGTCACTCCCAGTTCTTTCATCAAATCGATGAACCGGACGCCAGTAAACGTATTGTCGAAGCGGGACCAGCGCGTCACGCAATGGATATCGCGGGTGACGGTCGTTTGGGGCAATTTCAATAAGTCGTCATAGCTCAATGTGACTTCCTTATCGACCTGTCCAAAGATTTTCAATGTCCAAGTTGTCATATCGTAGACGGGCACTTCGCCTTCGTGAAGGACTGGAAAGCGTTCCGTCAGAACTTGCCCTGGCGGCAGGCGCTCAGCTAATGAAGGATCTACGACAGGAACCCGTGTACGTTTGATTCGATCGGCTTTGCTTAATTTCATGTGATCACTCCTTTAAATTAACTAAAAAACTCTTCCGCTTAATAAGGGAAGAGTGGTTGGCTGCTGGTGAAATTCTCTTCCTTATCTTTCAGAGCATCAAAACTCTGCTGGATTTGGCACCATTCCAGTCAAATTTACTGGCGGTTGCCGGGCGTCATCGGGCCATTCCCTCTGCCTCTCTTCATAAGGTTGGATGTATGTAATTGGTTGGGTGATGCCTCTCGCTTGTGGCGCAAAAGAAGAGAGAATCTCCACAGATTAAAGTTTCTCTTTATTCTACCCAAATGAGCAGTTTCTTACAAGATTATTCGGAAAATTATTTAGCTTCTCTTTAGCTGGCGTTATACTGGAAGTAGTGGAAGAATCCACAGTCTTTGGTCGGGTTTATGCAAGACTTATAAGGAGTCCTTTAAAATGAAAAAACTGATTGGCATGATAAGCATAATCTTTCTGTTAAGCGGCTGCGGCAGTCTGTCGGCAAAACAAGACAGTGAACTGCTGGTTTCGACAGCCTCTAGCCTGACGGAAGTGATGAAACAAATGGAAGAGGAATTTCATCAAGTGGAACCAGATATTGAACTGTCCTTTAATTATGGATCTTCCAGTAAGCTGAGAAGCCAAATTGAACAAGGTGCACCTGCGGATCTGTTTTTATCGGCAAGTGAAAAAGATATGGAATTGCTCGAATCGCAGGAATTGGTCGATTCGAAAAGCAAGGCATTTTTTGCTGAAAATCGCCTTGTTCTCGCTTCTCTGGAAGAATTTCCTGCAACGGCGGATTTTGCAGAGGTCGTCATGAATTCAGAAGAAACCATTGCAGTTGGTGAGCCGGACAGTGTGCCGCTCGGAAATTACACAAAGCAGGCACTGGAAAGCCAAGGTTTGTGGCAACCGCTTGAAGGCCGGCTCATCTATGCTAAAGATGCGCGGCAAGTCGTAACTTATATTGAAAGTGGAAATGCGGAACTGGGCATCATTTATTCTTCAGATGCAGCTATTTCCCGGGAAATAACCGGAACGCTTGAAATGCCGGGGCAAGGGGATCCGGTCGTTTATCCTGGAGCTGTCGTGGCAGCTTCAGAAAAACAGCAGGCAGCAGAAGCTTTTCTGGAATTTGTCGCTGGTCCCGAAGGACAGGCCATCCTTAAGCAATATGGCTTTTTGCCGGTAATTGAGGGAACGAAATGATGGCATATGATTTGTCTCCCTTGTGGTTGTCGCTGCGAGTTGCCATTATTTCCACGTTTTTTGTATTCGTAGTCAGCCTTGCACTTGCTCGGCTAATGAACCGGCGCGAATTTTTCGGGAAAAGTTTTGTTGAAGCTTTGATTTTGCTGCCGCTGGTATTGCCGCCTACAGTCATCGGCTTTGGATTGATTGTCTTGTTTGGCGTCAATGGCCCGCTTGGTATTCTGTTGGAGCAATGGTTCGGATTTCGGGTGGTCTTTACTTGGATTGGGGCAGCAATCGCTTCGTTTGTCGTCTCTTTACCGCTGATGTACCAAAGCGTCCTGGCGGCTTACGAAAAAGTGGATCCGCGCTGGGAAAATGTAGCACGGACGATGGGTGTCTCCGAGTGGAAGATCTTTAGGACCATTACCTTGCCGCTTGCCTGGTCGGGGATTCTCGCAGGGTTAATACTGGCTTTTGCGCGTGGCATCGGCGAGTTTGGCGCAACACTGATGATTGCTGGTTATATCCCGGGAGTTACAGAAACGGTGCCGCTGGCGATTTATTTTGCTTATGAAGCAGGAGATATGGAGAAAGCAATGTTTTGGGTATTGATTATTTCCTCACTCGGAGTAGCTGCCATCACCTGGGTTAATTACTGGCGGAAAAAGAACGCAATTCGCATTGGAAGGGAGTGAGCCTATGCTTAAAGTGGATTTTCAGAAACAATTGGACCATTTCAACTTGGTCATGCAATTCGAGTTGGACCGGGAAATCTTGGCACTGGTCGGCTCTTCCGGTTCGGGTAAAACCACTTTGCTGAATTGTGTGGCGGGCATCGTTCATCCAGATGCAGGAGAAATTACATTGAATGAAATGAATTTTTTCAAAGACAAACAAAAACCGATGAAAATCCAAAGGAGAAAAGTCGGTTATTTGTTCCAGGATTATGCGCTGTTTCCGCATCTGAATGTTGAACAAAACATCTTGTATGCATTGTCGCGTGGGACAGATGTTTCGCATATTACTGAATTGACTAAGATTTTGGGAATTACAGAACTTTTGACCAAATATCCGCATCAAATTTCGGGAGGCGAAAAACAGCGTGTGGCATTGACCCGAGCTTTGGCTGCACAACCGGACATCCTGCTGCTTGATGAACCATTTTCGGCTTTGGATGACGCCAACCGTGACCGTTGCCAAAACGAGTTGCTGAGAATTCATGAGCAGTGGCAGATTCCGATCATCTTTGTGACTCACCGGATTGCAGATGCCGAGAAACTGGCGAACCGTGTGATCCGGATTGAAAAAGGACAGATGGCTGAACAAACGGTATTTTGATGTCCATGGTAAGCTTAGCGTAACGAAAAGACGGCTTGAAACTTCAGGCAGATGGAAAGTGGGAATCAAAATGGATGAACGCTATTCAAGACAAACCCTATTTAAACCGATTGGCCAATCCGGCCAGGAAAAACTGTCCTTATCGACTGTCGCCATTATCGGCTGCGGAGCTTTAGGTTCGGCAATCGCTGAAACATTGACTCGCGCCGGCATTGGAACCATTCATTT
>JASLAI010000311.1 GCA_030147225.1 Planococcus sp. (in: firmicutes)
CAATGGCGTTGGCACAGGAAACCGAAATGATCTTTCTGGATGAGCCAACCACTTACCTCGACATGGCCCATCAGCTGGAAATTTTAGAGCTGCTGCAACAATTAAACCGGGATCAGGAACGGACCATCATCATGGTGCTCCACGATCTGAACCAGGCTGCGCGTTTTGCCGATCACATTATCGCCATGAAAGACGGCCAAATTGTCAAAGCCGGCAATTGCCATGAAGTCATCACACAACCTGTTCTAAAAGAAGTATTCCGAATCGACGCTGAAATCGGACTGGATCCGAGAACACAAAAACCGATGTGCACTACATACAACTTAATCAAAGGAGTCTAACGACATGAAAAAAATATTTTTGCCCCTATTCCTATTTACCTTGCTGGTAATCCTTGCTGCCTGCAATTCCGATTCAACTGCTGAGGAAGCAGACGCTGCAGAATCTGACAAAGCCCCAGAAACCATTACATATGAATCTGAAAGCGGTCCTGTTGAAGTTCCTGCAGATCCACAACGGGTCATTGTTCTATCTTCTTATACTGGTGACGTATTGTCCTTGGACGTTCCTTTAGTGGGAGTCGATTCTTGGTCAAAAAACAATCCCCGTTTTGAAGAAGAACTAGTGGATGTGGAAGAAGTAGCAGACACAGACCTTGAAAAAATCATTGAACTGGAGCCTGACTTGATCCTTGGTGGCTCCACTCTTAACAACATCGACAAATTAAGCGAAATCGCACCAACCGTTACATTCACTTACGGCAAATTGGGTTACTTGGACCAGCACTTGGCAATCGGCAAAGTGCTGAACAAAGAAGAAGAAGCACAAGCTTGGATTACAGACTTCCAGGAACGTGCACAGCAAGCCGGTGAAGACATTCGCGCTAAAATTGGCTAGGAAACGACTGTTTCCGTCATTGAAAACTTCGATAAGCAAATATATGTGTTCGGAGACAACTGGGGACGCGGAACTGAAATCCTTTACCAGGAAATGAAATTAAAAATGCCTGCAAAAGTGGAAGAAATGGCTTTAGCAGATGGTTACTATATGCTGTCACAGGAAGTTTTGCCTGAATACATGGGTGACTACGTGATCTTCAGCAAAGACAGCACGCAAGATAACTCTTTCCAAGAAACTGATCTGTACAAAAATACACCTGCCGCTAAAAATGGCCAAATCTTTGAAGCCAACGCTAAAGAATTCTATTTCAATGACCCTGTTACACTGGAATACCAACTGGAATTCTTCATCGAAAACTTCCTGGGTGAATGACCTTTACAAGTTATCGAACTTTCTCTGGATAAGCTGAGCAAAACATTTTTCACTTCCTGTATTCCGCGAAACAGCTGCACTGCTTCAAGCGATGATTCTTGAGTTCAACTTATGCAGTTACTGATGCTTTACGTAAAAGCGATTTATCATGTTAAACTTTAATACCAAGGAAGAGGAATTCTGAATTTGGAATTCCTCTTTTATTCTTAGGAAAAGATGATGATTAATGAGTCCTAAAATTCCATTTCCAATGAAGTTTATCTTAAGCCTGCTCCTGCTGGTGCTTACGCTTGTCGTCTCATTGATTTTCGGTGCAGCGGACATCAGCCTGAAGGAAGTAGGACTTGCGCTATTTTCCACCAGCTCTAGTGATGGCATAGGCGTCATTCGCGAAATCCGCCTGCCGCGTGAAGTTGCGGCCATCTTCGTAGGTGCGGCACTCGCAGTGTCAGGAGCGATGATGCAGGGTATGACCCGAAATCCGCTGGCCGATCCAGGTCTTCTTGGCCTGACTGCCGGAGCTAATGCAGCTCTTGCTTTTACCTTGGCGTTTATCCCAGCCGCCAATTATTTTGGCATTATGATTGCCTGCTTTATCGGAGCGGCTGCAGGTGCAGGTTTGGTATTTGGTATCGGCGCGGCGAAAAAAGGCGGCTTTTCCCCTTTCCGGATTGTTCTTGCAGGCGCCGCCATTTCAGCCTTTCTGACAGCAATTGCTGAAGGCATCGGTTTATATTTTAATATCACAAAAAACGTTTCCCAGTGGACTGCTGGCGGATTGATCGGCACCTCTTGGGGCCAGCTGCAAGTAGTTGTCCCCTTCATAGCGGTGTCTCTGCTGATTGCACTGCTGCTGTCCCGGCAATTGACTATTCTCAGTTTGAGCGAAGAAGCCGCAATAGGTTTGGGTCAGAAAACGGCACAAATCAAAGCGATTCTTTTTGTCATTATCACTCTCCTTGCAGGAGCCGCAGTTGCACTTGCCGGCAATATGGCCTTTATCGGGCTGATGATTCCGCACGTGGTACGGGCGATTGTCGGAACTGATTACCGCTTCATTATTCCAATGTCTGCAGTGGCCGGCGCTATTTTCATGTTGCTTGCCGACTTGATTGGCCGAACCATCAATGCCCCATACGAAACACCGGTTGCTGCAATTATTGCGATCATTGGGTTGCCATTCTTCCTGATTATTGTCCGTAAAGGAGGGAAAGCATTCGCATGATCCATTCAAGTTTACTTAAAAAACAACGTATTTCGTTTTACCTGTTGCTTGCTTTAATCGTTTTAACAGCTGTCGCCAGTATGGGCCTTGGCTATTCCCCAATTTCCTATGACCGTCTATTACCCGCAATTTTTGGACAAGGGACATTTAAGGAAGATTTTATCCTGTTTTCCATTCGGCTTCCGCGTATTTTGATCACGTTGCTTGCCGGTATGGCGCTGGCTTTATCCGGTGCGATTTTGCAAAGTGTGACGCGTAATGATTTGGCAGACCCTGGGATCATTGGCATCAACTCTGGGGCCGGTGTCGCCATTGCAGTGTTCTTCCTATTCATTCCGGTGGAGGCTGGTGCTTTTGTTTACCTGCTGCCGCTTGTTGCATTCGGAGGAGCACTTGCGACCGCTGCACTTATTTACGCATTCTCTTACTCTCGCACTACTGGCTTGCAGCCAATCCGGCTGGTGCTTGTCGGAATTGGCTTTTCAATGGCCTTATCCGGAGTCATGATTGTGTTAATTTCTTCTGCGGAACCCGAAAAAGTCGATTTCATTGCAAGTTGGCTGGCCGGCAATATCTGGGGAGCTGATTGGCCTTTCATTGTGGCCATCCTGCCATGGCTGCTAGTGTTGATTCCCTTTACCCTATATAAAGCCAATCGTATGAATGTCCTTGGTCTCAGCGATCCTGTTGCTGTCGGAATTGGTGTTTCCATTGAAAAAGAGAGGCTGGCTTTACTGCTCGCCGCTGTCGCTCTTGCTGCGGCAGCTGTCTCAGTTACTGGCGGAATCGCGTTCATCGGTTTAATGGCACCGCATATTGCCAAATCGATCGTCGGCCCACGCCATCAACTGTTTCTGCCTCTTGCCATTTTAACCGGCGGCTGGCTGTTGCTGTTGGCGGATACCGTCGGCCGGAACCTGCTTGAACCTTCCGGAATCCCAGCCGGCATCATGGCCGCGCTAATCGGAGCTCCTTATTTTATTTATTTACTGTTGAAAAAATGACAGACAAAAACCAACAACCATTAAGGTTGTTGGTTTTTTGGGTTACACTTCTATTTTCTCTTTGTATAAAGGCGATGCTGCCGGTTTACCGAAATAATAGCCTTGGAACAATTGATAGCCTCGCTGTTTTAGCCATTCAAAATCCTTCCGTGTTTC
>JASLAI010000316.1 GCA_030147225.1 Planococcus sp. (in: firmicutes)
TGAAAAAGGTCTGGCAGCACAAGAAGCTGGCGCAATCGGCGTCATTGTCTATAACAACACAACGGGCACGATCAGCATGGCATCAAATCCAGCTATCACAATTCCTTACATGTCTGCGCTACAGGCAGATGGTGTGGCAATGAAGGCGCAATTGGATGCAGGTAAAAAAGTGACAGTTGTATTTGATGATGAATTTCTGGAAATCCAAAATCCAAGTGCTGGTGAAATGAGTGATTTCACTTCTTGGGGACCGACGCCAAACCTTGATTTTAAACCTGAAATCACAGCGCCGGGCGGCAACATTTTCTCGACTTTGAACGACGATACGTATGGCTTGATGAGCGGTACGTCAATGGCAGCTCCTCACGTTTCAGGTGGAACAGCATTGATGTTCCAGCGCATTGAAGAGCTTGGCCTGCAAGGCCGTGAGCGCGTTCAGTTCGCGAAAAACCTAATGATGAACACAGCAGATCCTGTGGAATTCAGAAAAGACGAGTACGTATCACCACGCCGTCAAGGGGCTGGCTTGATGCAATTGCATGATGCTTTATCGACGGATGTGATGCTGACGAATAAAGCGACAGGCGATGCAAAAGTGGCCTTGAAGGAGATTGCAGGAGATACATTTACATTTACATTGGAAGCTAAAAACTTCTCTGACGAAGCAGCTACTTATGCTGTGGATGTAAATGTTCAAACGGATAACACAACGAAATTAGGCGAAAAAGTAGTTACTGCACCAAATGCGACAGGTTCATCTGTCGTAACAAAAGACGTAACAGTCAACGCTCCTAAAACAGTTACAGTTCCGGCAAACGGAACAGTAGACGTTTCAGTAACAATCGACGTGTCCGCATTGAAGGGATTGCCGGCATACGCGGCTTTCACAAACGGATTTTTCGTTGATGGTTTTGTAACATTAACGGATCAAAATGAAGAAGTCACCGGCAATACCGAATTGGTTGTTCCTTACTTCGGCTTTAACGGCGGGTGGGACGATGCCAGCATCTTCGACAAATTCGCTTGGGATGCGGCTACTTATTACGGCGCGGCTAAATTAGCGGATGAAAATGGGAAAGCAATTACTGGCGGCACACACGCCGGCAAGTATGTTCCTGAGAATTTCGCATTTTCACCAAATGGCAACGGCTTGCAAGACATGGCTGTACCTGTTTATTCATTGCTAAGAAATGCGAAGCAATTTGAAGTGAACGTCCTGGATGCTTCAGGCAAGAAGCTGCGTACTCTTCGTTCGGATTCAGAATTGACTAAGCATTACTCATCAACTTCTCAATTCATGTTCACCAAGCTTAATGGTTGGGATGGCAAGGTTGATGGCAAAGTGGTGAAAGATGGCAAGTATCAAATCCAGCTTCGTGCTATTATCGATTACCCGAATGCACAATGGCAATCGATCAGCTACCCGGTTATTGTAGACACAGTAGCACCGGAAGCGGAAGCAACTTATGACGTTGCAAGCAAAACGGTGAATGTAGCAAAATTTGCAGATAACGCTTCAGGCGCTGGCCCAGATCGCTGGGAAGTATTCGTCAACGGAAAAGAAGTAACAGAAAACACTGAAACTCCGGCAGATGAATCCCTTGCACCAACAACCACTTCTTATAAAGTGGAAGCTCCAGTAAAAATAGGCGACAAATTGACAGCAGTATTTTATGACGTTGCAGGCAATAAAAAAGAAGTAAACTTAAATGCTGGGTCTAAAGAAGAAACCAAAGCACCGGTTATTTTCTTCAAGACTCCAAATGTCTTGGCAACTTATAGCAAAAAAGAAGTGGAAGTCGCTGGCTATGTGGAAGATGATTCCAAAATCGTCTCTCTTACAGTGAATGGAGTCAAAGCCACTGAGTTTGATGGCAAAAACTTTAAACACACGGTAACATTCGAAGACGGTTCTCAACACGTTTCCGTTAAAGCAGTAGATGAGTTTGGCAACGAGTCAGAAATTCGCCGCCAGATTTTAGTGGATACAACGCCGGCAGTCGTCACTTTAGTGGATGCACCAAAAACTGTAGGCGCCAACACATCTGAAGTTGAAGTGACATTCAATGTCAAAGACAATATGGATGAAATCGCCGCTTACTTAAACGGCAGTGAAGTCTTCAAAAAAGATATGTCTGAGCCATACGGCAAAGCAAGCTTTAACCAAAACATCAAAATCAAAGTGCCAGTCAAGAAAATTGGTGCGAATGAATACACATTGTCGGTGACAGATGCAGCCGGCCATGTCACAGAAAAGAAATTCACCATCACGAAAGAAACAAAAGTAACGTTTACCGATATCCAGACACATTGGGCAAAAACCCAAATCGAAGCATTGGCTTCACAAGGCATCATCAAAGGGAAGACAGATACACTTTTCGCACCAAAAGCAGATTTGACACGTGCTGAATTCGCAGCCTTGCTGGTCCGCACACTTGAATTGCCTTTGAAAGACTACGAAGGCACATTCACAGATGCAGGCCCAAGCAACACATGGGCTTCAAAAGAAATCGAAGCTGCTGCCCGTGCTGGCATCGTTCTCGGGTTGCCAAACAACAAATTCGACCCGAAAGCACCAATTTCCCGCCAGGACACAGCCGTTATGATCATGCGTGCTGTTGAATACCAGGAAGCATCATTGCTTGAAGGCCTGGATACAACACATAAATTTGCGGACAACGCAAAAATCAAAGCATACGCAAGCGAATCCGTTCAGCAAGCATATGCACTTGGCCTCATCACTGGCCGCGACAACAACATCTTTGATCCATTAGCAAAAATCACACGAGCAGAAACAGCGGCCGTTCTTTACCGCGCACTCGAAAAGATGGAGCTGCTGGACTAACACCTTATATAGAAGAAACTTTTATTTTTCTTCTATAAACAGCAACAGGCAAGCAATCAGAACGTTGATTGCTTGCCTGTTTTTTTGTTTTTAGAAGTGTAGGGGAAAGCAGGGGAGAAATCAGTGGTCTCACAGCGAAGAAAGCGCTCCAGGCGCAAGCTATCCCGCGGGAGTCGCCGCCTTACACGCTTTCTCTAAGTTTCTTCTATATAATACAAGTGATATAAAAGGAGCTGTGTTACGTCTAGGAGAACGAAGACTTCTTTGAATTTGATGTTATTATCTCTTATGAGGTTTTTTGGATTACAAGAATCGCAATTGACACTTATTGATCTAGAGATCCAAAAGAATGAAATAATACTTCATATTTTATTTTTGCTCTCATCATTACCTCAGCGAAGGCGCGTGCACCACCGCTGTCGAACACTTTTAGAACCGCACCTTACTTATTCATCTCGTAAAGTAATTAATTCGCCATTAACCCCAACATCCAGCTGAGGCGCGTCAATGGAGTGGGTGGAGCAATAAGACTGACAAGCGAAGCGCGGTCCGGCTTATTGGGGGAACTCACTCCAGAGCGGCCGAAGCGTTTATAGAATCTACTAAAATAAAGACCAAAAAAAGGAAAAAAGGAGAGACTCCACAAATCCGAAGTACCTAATAAATTCGAAAAAAACTAACAAATAAGATAGCTTTGGAACCATGGACTTTTGATTGGTTAACTGGAAAAATGAAGTTGACTTAATTTTTTGATTATTTAGATAGGTATTTAAGGAAGAGGAGGAACGAGTATGAGAAAAATGGTAGGATTGCTGGCAATTTTATTATTAGTGGTGAGCAGTCTGGGCGGATTCAGCAGCTCGCAAGCAGCAGCGGCGCCGGAACCGGAAGTGAAGCTGGCGCAGACTTTGCTGAAACCGGAATCACCGAAAGAGAAAGTACGAGTCATTATTGAGCTGAAAGAAGAACCGACAATCGAAGCGGCAACGAAAAAAGGCGTGCTTTACAAAGAGTTGCCGGAAAATGAGAAAGAGCAAATTGAAGCGGCTGCGATAGCGAAGCAGGAAACAGTGCAAACGGCAATTACCGACGTGGCGCCGGCGATCGATTACCTGCAGACTTTCACAGCAGTCTTCAATGGTTTCTCTGCGGAAGTCGAAGCGGGGCAAGTAGCGGAAATCGCAGAGCTGCTGAGTGTTAAGGCGGTATATGAAGCGACCGAGTACAAACGCCCGGAAGTAAAACCGACGATGAAGTATTCAAAAGAACTGGTTCAGGCACAAGAAGCTTGGCGTGATTACGGCTTTAAAGGAGAAGGCATGATTGTCGGGGTTATCGATACGGGCATTGACCCGAGCCATAAGGACATGGTGCTGACCAACAATACGACGGCTTCTTTGACCCAAGCGGAAGTCGAAGCATTTGTTTCCGACAGCTCCATTGAAGAAGGAGAGTTCTTTACACCGAAAGTGCCGTTCGGCTACAACTACATGGACGCCAATACGGAAATCCGCGATATCGCACCGGGTGCATCGATGCACGGCATGCACGTAGCGGGAACGATCGGTGCCAATGGCAATGAGGAAAACGGCGGCATCAAAGGAGTAGCGCCGGAAACGCAGCTGCTTGCGCTGAAAGTGTTCGGCAACGATGCTAATTACGGGTCAACTTTTGGCGATATTTACATCAAGGCAATTGACGATTCCATCAAACTGGGGGCTGACGTCATCAATATGTCTCTCGGTGCTACAGCGGGCTTTGTCGATACTTCGAGTCCTGAGCAGCAGGCGGTGGAACGCGCGACAAACAACGGAATTCTGGTCGCCATTTCTGCTGGCAATGAAGATTTGCGGGGCTCGGGGTTCCTGGCGCCGTTTGCTGAAAATCAGGATTATGGCCTAATCGGGTCACCGGGAATTGCCGTGGATTCGATGGGTGTGGCTTCATTTGAGAATGCAGTCATTACAACTGACAGCTTTGTTTA
>JASLAI010000329.1 GCA_030147225.1 Planococcus sp. (in: firmicutes)
TTGATGATCGGTGCGGGAGCCGCTTTTCTCCAAGTAGATCTTGGGTGGGTAATCGGTGTTATTGCAGGCGGTCTATCGTATATTTTGCTGATGAAGTTTACATTTAAGGATTCAGTATTTAAAAAAGGTACTATTTTTGAAAAATAAGAATGGAAAAGGGAGTGCAATGGCGCACTCCCTTTTTGTTTATCTAGTTATTTTCCAATAAGGCTTTAATACGAAAAGCAAGTCGGAGAGACAGCGTTTGCTCTGGGTCTTTTAAGTTGCGGCCGAGCAGCTCTTCGCATTTTTCCAAACGGTATATTACTGTATTCCGATGAATAAATAGGCGTTTTGCTGTTTCGGAAAGCTGGCAGTGTGACTCTAAGTAAACAGATAGCGTCTGTAATAAAATGTCAAAATCTTTTTTTTGTTTATTTTCTAATGTCTGGAAGATGTTTTGATGAAATTGTTCAAGTTGTTCAGGGGGAATCATACGTAAAATTCCAGATACTTCCTTTGGTTGGTAAGCTTCAATAAATTCTGTTTTGCCAAGCATCATTTCGTAAGAAAGAACGTTAGTGGCCTCTTTATACGCTTCCGGGAGACGCAGCAACTGTTCGGCATATGCACTCGTGCCGAATGAAATGGTTTTTTGAAGAAGATTATTTAAGGTGGATTGGACAGTGGTTAAAAAACTGAAAAAGTTAGTTTCGTTTTCTTTCCAGTTTTCTCTGGCCTCCATCAATACAATATATTTGCCTTCTGAAAAAAATAGCTCTATCCGGTTGCCAGTACTTTCTATCTTTTCAGAGATGGTATCGTAAATAAGTTCTGCTTCTTGATGATGTTCAGAGAGAGAGAGGTTTTTATCGGGATGATCAATTTTTCCTACCCCGCATAAATAATGGGTGGCATTGGAAAAGCCAAATTCTTTTGCCCGGTTGACAATTTCTTCTGACGATGTATAAGTATGATTGACAAAGTTAGTGAAAAATTCATTCCGAAGCCGCTGTGTTTTTTGATGAAGTGCGTTTTCCTTCATCAATTCAAAAGCAATCACATTTACAGCCTGTTCAACTGTAAGAACGGCGGAACGATCTGCAGGCGGGATAAATCGGTGGACAGCCAGATAGCCAGGTTGTTTTTTATGTGTATATATAGGAAATAAGGTAAAGGTTCTCTTAGTGCCATCCAAGAGCGAAAAAGAAGTAAATCCTTTATTGGGTAGGAAGAAAGGGCTCATTCCATTAAATAAAGCAGAAGAACGGTTTAGTAAATTAGCGGTCTCCTCAACGGAACGAAGTTGATAATTTAAAAGAGTCACTGGGCTGTTCAGTAAACCGGAAAGATTTTGGAGGATTTTATCAAGTCCTTGTCCTGTAATGATAAAGTTTGTGAATTGCTGATGTGTTTTCATTGCCTGGTGCAGTTCGTTTGTCCGCATATCTAAAATACAACTAAGCGACTGATGAACAATGTCTCCGAGTGAGGTATCTACAGGAATTTCAATAAGTGGCAGTTGGCAGCGGTCAGCAAGCGCAATGGCTTCATCTGGAATACTGTTTAAAAACCGCTTTGTTTTAATGCCGAGGCCTGCACAATTTTGTTTGCTCATTTCTTCAAGCAATTCAAGTATAGATTCAAGATTGTCTTTTAAGTGAAAAGCTGTGGTAATCAGGAGTTCATTGGGTTTCAGATAAGTGACGATATCAGGGGCATCCATCATATTAACAGTGTTTACCTCCCGTCCAAGTCCATCGCGGCCTCCTACTACCAGAGCGCCGGAAAAAATAGGAAGAACCAGCAAATCTTTTATAAACATAACGGTTTTCTCCTCACTATTAGAAATTATTAATTCTATTGGTTATATTAAACAACAAAATGAAAGAATTTTCTACATTTTTGTGAATGTTTTTTAAAGGCGGTTCGACTACAATGAAAACAGATAAGTACGAATCAAGGAGGATAGACATGATAAAAACGAATCCGCCTGTTGGAATGGAGACAGCATATGAGCTGACTGAGTGGTTGTCTTGTTATGGGAAAACTGAAAGAGGCGGCGTAACCCGCCTGTTATATGATGAAAAATGGCAAGAAGCTCAGAGCGCTTTAAAAGAGAAGATGGAAGCTGCGGGGCTGGTTTCTTATTACGATGATATGGGAAACTTGTACGGGCGTTTAGAAGGATCCAGCCAGAAGCAGAGCGTAATCTTAACAGGCTCTCATATTGATACAGTGAAAGATGGCGGCAAATATGACGGTGCTTATGGTGTTGTAGCCGGAATACTCGCGCTGCAAAATCTATATAAGCAATACGGTTCGCCAAAACAAACGATTGAAGTCGTTTCACTTTGTGAAGAAGAAGGCAGTCGTTTCCCTTTAACTTACTGGGGGTCGGGGACGGTTACCGGTTTGAGAAAGTCAGAGCATATCAAAGATTTAAAAGACTCCGCCGGCATTTCCTTTACAGAAGCAATGAAAAAAGCTGGCTTTGGACTGGGGCGCTTCCGCGAAGCGAAACGGGAAGATATCGAGTGCTTTATTGAGCTTCATATCGAACAAGGAGAAGTGCTCGAACGCGAAAACAAAGACATCGGAATTGTCAGCCATATCGTTGGGCAGCGAAGGTACAACGTAACCGTTAAAGGAGTAAGCAATCATGCTGGAACAACGCCGATGGCATATCGGAAAGACTCGGTTTACACGTCAGCCGTATTGATTCAAACTTTAATTGATCAAGCAAAAAAAACAGATTCGGACCTTGTAGCAACGGTTGGGAAAATAGAGGTCAAACCAAACATTCCAAATGTTATCGCGCGTGAAACTGTTTTTTCAATTGATATCCGCCATAGCGAAGAAGATGTACTAGAGTCATTCAGTTCGTCTGTTTTTGCTGCCTTCCGGCAAATCTGCCAGAAGCATGGTACACATGTTCAAATTGACAACTGGATGAAAGAAAAGCCGGTTCCGATGAATGAAAAATTGAGTAACCTATCCGCCGACATACTAAATGGAGAGCAGACTCCTTATAAAATTATGACGAGCGGTGCGGGTCATGATGCTCAAGTGTTTGGACGGTATGTGCCGACGTCCTTGCTGTTTGTGCCGAGTCACAAAGGAATCAGTCATTCACCAGATGAATATACAAAAGCGGAGGATTTGGAAAAAGGCGCTCAGCTGTTAATGAAAACGATCTACGCATTAGCGTATGAAGGAGGAAAATAAAGATGACAAACTACCGTGAATTGCAAACACCTTTGCGCACTATAATGACACCAGGACCCGTAGAAGCAGACCCGCGGGTGCTCAGAGCCATGAGCACGCCAATTCTTGGTCAGTTTGATCCTGCTTTCACGCAGATTATGAACGAAACAATGGATATGCTGCGACAAGTTTTCCAAACAGAAAATCAGTGGGCATTTCCAATTGACGGTACTTCCCGTTCAGGTCTAGAAGCTGTTTTAACAAGCATACTTTCACCTGGAGACAAAGTGCTAATCCCAATCTTCGGACGTTTTGGTCATCTATTGACTGAAATAGCGGAACGGAACGGAGCGGAGATTCATACAATTGAAACAGAATGGGGTCAAGTATTTGATCAGGAAAAAATTATCGAAGCCATTGACCGGATACAACCGAAAGTGCTCGCCATCGTGCATGGCGAGACATCGACCGGTTGTATGCAGCCGCTTGATAAAATCGGCAAAGCTTGCCGCGAGCGTGGTGTGCTGTCGATTGTAGATGCAGTGGCTACAATCGCTGGAACAGAAGTGAAAGTAGATGAATGGCAGCTTGACGCTGTTATCGGCGGAACACAAAAATGCCTATCGATTCCTTCTGGAATGGCACCGATCACATTCAACGAACGGATTTCGGACATTCTTGCATCCCGCAAAAAAGTAGAGCGCGGTGTACGGACTTCTGAGGATGCTGTTGATGTATTGCACCCAATTCGAAGCAATTACTTTGATTTAAGCCAACTGCAGGACTATTGGGGTCCGCGGCGTCTAAACCATCACACAGAAGCTACTTCTATGCTTTATGCATTACGCGAAGGGACCCGTGTTGTTTTGGAAGAAGGTCTGGAAGAACGTTTTGCCCGCCACCGCTTGCATGAACAGGCAATCATGGAAGGAGTGAAAGCCATGGGACTATCTCTTTTCAATGACGTACCGTGGAAGCTTCCGATGGTGACCTGCGTTACGATTCCTGAAGGAATTGACGGGGAAGCGGTTCGTTCTATGCTTCTTGAACAGTTTGGCATTGAAATCGCCAGCTCATTCGGTCCTCTTCAAGGGAAAATTTGGCGTATTGGCGCTATGGGGTATAGTTGCCGGAAAGAAAATGTACTTGCTGTTCTTTCAGGTCTAGAAGCCGTATTGATCCGCAATGGTGCTGATGTACGAAGAGGAGAAGCGATTCAGGCTGCCTTGGATGTTTATGGGGCAACAGCTATTCAAAAAGCAATGATGTAATAAAAAAAGCCGGCCCGGTTCGTGCCGGCTTTTTATTCTCAGGTTTGGAAAAGAAGGTGAGCAACATGCAGGAATGGACAAAAATCAAAAACTGGGCCGCGGGACTTCAATGGCTGTTTTTTCTTTTTACCAACACAGTAGTTATTCCGATTACAATTGGAAGCGCATTTGGGCTCGAACAAGGGAAAATTACGGCTCTTCTTCAGCTTTCTTTTTTGTTCACAGGACTTGCTTGCATCATACAAGCGTTATTTGGCCATCGTCGTTCGATTATGGAAGGGCAGTCAGGCCTCTGGTGGGGTGTGATTTTGAGCATGTGCTACGTGGCGCCTACACAGGGGATTTCGATGTCCGTATTGGGAGGAAGCATTTCAGCGGGCATCATTATTTCAGGGATTCTCACCGTGCTGATTGGTGTATCAGGCTTGGGCCCCCGCATTGCCAGTTGGTTTAACGCGGGCGTCATGGCTGTTTTTACTTTTTTGTTGGCAGTCCGGTTGAACACCATTTTTCTAAAAGGAATGCTCGGAATTCCATTTGATGTAAATGAAGTATCCCCACAAATTGACGTTCCGGTTTTTTTACTATCATGTGCCATCGTCCTGTTTGCTATTTTTCTCAGTGTCAGGAACCAGTCCAGTTTTAGCCGCTATTCTCTTTTAATCAGCATTATCGCAGGATGGATCGCTTATGAACTGCTTTTTTCAGCACCGCAAGAAACAGCCCAGATTAGCAGTGGAGCTGCTGGAGGCCTATTTCTTCTCGGAGATCTTTCTTTTAATGTAGGAATCATCATTACGGCCGTAGTGGCCGGTATGCTGAATTTATCCAACACGTTCGGCGCTTTAAAAGGAACCGATTCATTGTACCAAAAACAAACAGAGAACGGGCAGTACCGCCGCTCGTTTACAGTTTCAGGTATGTTTACTATTGTTGCAGGTGTCTTCGGCATGGTTCCATATGCTCCTTACGTATCGTCGATTGGATTTTTAAGCCAGACGCGTATTTTGGAAAGATTGCCGTTCGTACTTGGAGGCGCCATGTTTATGGTGATGGGAATCATTCCTGCCATTGGCGCATTAATGGTTCAGATGCCTTTAAGCGTAGGCAGTGCGGCTTTGCTTGTAGCTTATATGCGCCTGCTTCAACCAGCGCTAGGTTACTTTGAACAGATTGATATGACACCGGCAAACTTATACCGAGTTGCGGTTCCGCTGTTTATTGGCATTGTTTTCTTGTTTCTTCCGGCCGAGTACTTTCTCTCGTTTCCACCAGTGATCCGTCCGCTCGTTAGCAATGGGTTGCTGATTGGCATTCTTCTGTCGCTTGTGATAGAAAATAGTCGTTTCAGTACACGGAATGAAAAGAAAATCCGCAGCGGCAATTCTATAAAAAAGGAGGCTTATCAAAATGATTGATCAGTGGAATGCATTTATGAATAAAGAAGTAACGCTTGCTCCAACAGGAAAAGGGCCGCTCGACGGTCTTGTTTTTGCAGTGAAAGATGTGTTTTCCATTCAAGGGCATGTGTGCAGTGCAGGGAATCCGGATTGGCTCCGGACACATAAACCGGCAAATCGGACAGCTGATTCGATTCAACAGCTATTGGCCAAAGGCGGGACCCTTACTGGTACTCTTCATACAGATGAGCTCATGTACAGTTTAAATGGTGAAAATGCACATTATGGGACTCCGATCAACCCGGCTGCGCCGGATCGAATCCCGGGTGGTTCTTCAAGTGGCTCTGCTTCTGCAGCAGCAGCTGGCCTCGTAGATTTTTCTATCGGAACAGACACCGGCGGATCGGTCCGCATTCCTTCTTCATACTGCGGTTTATATGGCATCCGCCCAACGCACGGAGCAGTCAGCATAAACGGTGTTGTTCCGCTTGCAAAAAGTTTTGACACAGTTGGCTGGATGGCACAGAAAATAGATGTGCTCGCACGAGTTGGTGACGTGCTGCTTCCTTCTTCTGACAATAGTACGCCGTTCAAGAAGTTATTAATAGAAGAAGAAGCTTGGTCACTTCCAGATACAGAAACACTTGCTTCGCTCCGCCCTTTTCTGGCAGCGGCTAAAAATCAAACGGAGCATGTAGAATCTGTACGGGTAGCCGAAGGAGGGTTGGCTAACTGGGCCGCTGTTTTCCGGACAGTTCAAGCATTGGAAATTTGGGAAGAGCACGGTTCATGGATTGACAATGAAAAGCCGTCATTCGGCCCGGGAATTGCAGAACGTTTTCAACTGGCCAGTACCTTAGAAAAAAATGAGAGTCAGTGTCAGTTTGATAACTGGAAACAGATCCAACAGCGCATGAACGCTCTTCTAGAAGATGACGCCCTGTTGCTGGTTCCGACTGCGCCAGGACCGGCACCGCTTCTAGGCGAAGCGGCAGAGCATTACCGGGCTAAAGTGATGCAGCTTACATGCATAGCAGGTCTTGCAGGCCTTCCACAAATTACATTGCCACTTGCCCGAGTGAATGGCATACCCGTCGGATTATCAGTAATCGCGGGGAAAAATCAAGATAGGAAGCTAGTGGAATGGGCACGCTCATTTGCAAGCAACTGCATGAAGGAGGAAGCCAACAATTGAAACTGGCAACTGTATACTCAGACGGCCGTGAAAAAGCGGCATTGATTGAACAGGGAAATGTCTATTTTATGGATCAGATAAATGAAAAAGCTGGAAAGCAATGGAGTGAAGAACTGTTGCCGCTCCTGCAAACTGGAGAATTAGATGAGCTTAATAAATGGTATAACGAGGATGGGCACAAACAGCTGCAAAGTGAGAATGGACATGCAGAAGGAACTGTTTCATTTGCCCCTTTGTTCCGCCATCCAGAAAAAGTAATTGGCGTAGGCATGAATTATATGGAAAAAGCGTTGGAGTTATCAGGCAAACCTCCTGAAGAGGAACCGGTTATTTTCATGAAGCCGAACTCAAGCTTGGTTGGACCAGGCGTTCATATTCAAATTCCCCCGCAATCCCCGAATGTATCAGGCGAAGCGGAACTGGCTATCGTAATTGGTAAAACGGCTGAAAATATTGAAGAAGCTGATGTATGGGAATATGTAGCCGGCTTTACAAGCAGCCTGGACATGACTGCCAAAGATATTCAAAACCAGAACCCTCGTTTTTTGCAGCGTGCCAAAAGTTTCAATACGTTTTGCAGTTTTGGCCCTTATCTGCTTACTGCAGATGAACTGCCCGAGCTGTCAAAGATTGAAGTAGAAACGGTTTTAAATGGGACTGTCGCGTATAAAAACATAATAGCGAATATGATGTACTCACCAGCTTTTATCATTTCTTTTTTCTCGAAAATCATGACGCTTCAGCCGGGAGACATAATTTTGACTGGAACGCCAGGCTCTGCTCTTATTCGTAAAGAAGACATTATCGAATGCCGGATCACGGGTTTTCCACCTTTAACAAATCCAGTGATAAAGCGGGTCTGAATCAAATAAAAGCTGTTTTAGTAGTTAGCCGTAAGCTGCTATCTAAAATAGCTTTTTTCTATACCTAAACAAGGGTTTGCTTTTTAACATGTTAACAACGAAGAAGGCTATTGTTTTAGAAGATGTGTACAAACAATAAGAAAAAAATCACATATTTACTGATGAATTAAATGTTTCACTAGTATAAAATCAGTTTTAATACAATATGTGATAAAACATAACATGATTTGAATCAATAGCAATATAAATAACGTATACAATAAAAGTCGAATTGAT
>JASLAI010000342.1 GCA_030147225.1 Planococcus sp. (in: firmicutes)
CTCGGTACTTGCTGGCGCATCGTGGTCGTTAGACGCACGATTCGCTTTGATCTGCCGAAGCTGATCAGTAAGTTTTGCGCGGGCCGTTTTGCGCGGCCGTTGCTGTATGTTGACGTTTTGCTGTTCAGTTTTCAAGGTTCAGTTTGTTGCGCCGTTCTTGACGACTCCTATGATATTAAAGCATATCTTTCAGACTGTCAACACTTTTGGTAAATAAAATTATATTTATAAAACATTCATTGCTGAAACTCATTTTCCTTCTATAAGAAGAGTTAGAAAAAGAAATCAAATGAACGGCCGTTTAAAACCGCTTCACTCAATTCCTTTCTTTCTTCTTTTCATAAATAGAGAAATTTATCTCTAATTATAATTATACAAGAAACATAATTAATCAGAATTTTTCCTATTTATTGAAAGCAGAAAGATTCATTCTCGGCTCTTACTTCTATAGTTAAAGCTCGCGCCGGCCTTCTAATGCTTTCGATAATGTTACTTCATCGGCATATTCTAAATCGCCGCCTACTGGAAGCCCGTGGGCAATCCGAGTAGTTTTAATTCCTGAAGGTCTTACAAGACGTGAAATATACATCGCCGTCGCTTCACCTTCAATAGTTGGATTGGTCGCCAAAATCAATTCTTCTACTTCTTCGTCCTGCAGGCGCTTCAGCAAGGATGGCACGTTAATGTCTTCCGGACCAATTCCATCCATTGGAGAAATCGCCCCCTGCAGCACATGGTACAAACCTTTATAATCGCGCATCTTCTCCATCGCAATGACGTCTTTCGGGTCCTGAACCACACAGATCGTCGTACGGTCTCGCTGTTGGTCCTGACAGATATGACATGGATCTACATCGGTGATATGTCCGCATACTGAGCAGAAACTTAAATTCCGCTTTGCGTCGACCAGGGCTTTAGCAAAATCAAGCACCGTGTCTTCCTTCATGCCAAGTACAAAAAATGCCAGCCGGGCCGCAGTTTTCGGCCCAATTCCTGGCAATTTCATAAAGCTCTCCATTAATTTCGAAATGGGTTCTGGATAATGCATCTGGTTTACCTCCTAGAACATGCCCGGGAGATTTAGGCCCTTCGTGAATTTCCCCATTGTGGAATTCGCATGTTCATCCGCTTTTTTAAACGCTTCGTTTGTAGCAACAACCAAAAGATCCTGCAGCATTTCAACGTCCTCAGGATCTACCACTGTAGGATCCAATACGATATCCAATACTTCTTTATGACCGGATACAGTAACTTTGACCATACCCCCGCCCGCTGCTCCTTCGAACTTCAATGTTCCAAGCTCTTCTTGGGCAATTGCCATCTCTTTTTGCATTTTTTGCATTTGCTTCATCATGCCTTGCATATTTCCTCCACCGCGCATAATTAGTTCCTCCTTAGAATTTTCATTTTAATCGTCATGAACCTCGACAAAGTCTTTTCCGAAAAGACGCTCGGCTTCAGAGATGAACGGATCTTCTTCCGCCACTGCTCCTTCACCCGAAAACGGATTCTCTTCTTCAGCCTCTGACTGTTTTTCTTCAGTGCCTGTCTTCAACCCGCTTTTGTTAATAAATTCTTCACGGATCTTCAACCAACTGGCATCCGGAACAAAAACGGGTGTATAGGCTTTGCCAGCATACTGCTCCAGCAACTGGCTGAAGGTTGCGGCAAAGGTCTGGTTTTCAGAAGCCATCTGGCAATGAATATCATACTTGAATTTTAACACAAATGCATCTGCGGATGCCGCTACTGGCTCCGCATCATTCAATAAAGCCGAATGCGAACGCTGCAATTGGCTCATCACCGTCGCCCAATTGGTCTTAATGGCTTGAATATCTACCTTGGTCGCATTTTTCAAGACATCTTGAATGCGCCCTGTCGGTATTTTAAAGCCACTTTGTACACGTTGGCGTTTTTTCTGTTCGGTCGGTGCCGGCGCTGTGCCGCTGCCCGCTCCGTTTTTCACCTGTTGCTGCAATTCACGTACCAGATTTTCCAGCTGAATGACTTTTGCTTCCAGCTCGGGCGATGCTGCAGAAGCCGAATTTTGGACCGGGGCATCTGCCTGTGCCATTTTTAGCAACGCGGTTTCCATATAGATTTTTGTGTGATTGGAAAACCGCATTTCCTGCTGGGTTTTGGATAAAATATCAATCCAATTATAAAGCATTACTGGCTCGAAACGCTTGGCTAGTTCCTCAAAGCGCGGTTCATGCGCCGCCAACTCCAACATATCGTGAAGGTCTGGCGCCGTTTGAATCAATAGCAGGTCACGGAAGAACGTAATGAAATCCTCAACCAGCCGTACGGGATCCTTGCCATCACGCACCAATTGTTCAAGCAGCGTCAATGCCTGTCCGATGTCTTTGGCAAGCAGGGCTTCTGCAATACCATAAAACATATCCTGGCTGATGGAGCCGGTGACCAATAGCGCATCTTCGACTGTCATCTCGTCGCCGCTGAAGGATACTACCTGGTCCAGCAGGCTCAACGCATCCCGCATTCCGCCTGAAGCGGCCTGGGCAATGATTTTGAGCACCTGTTCGTTATAAGGAATTTTTGCATCTGTTAAAACTTCCACCATACGTGAAACAATGTCCACTTGCGTATGCGATTTAAAATCAAAGCGCTGGCAACGGGAAATGATCGTCAATGGCAATTTATGAGGCTCTGTGGTCGCCAAAATAAAGACTACATGCTCCGGCGGTTCTTCCAGTGTTTTCAGCAAAGCATTGAAAGCGCTGTTCGACAGCATGTGCACTTCATCGATGATATAAATCTTAAAACGGGAATTAGCCGGCGAAAACCGGACTTTCTCAATAATTTCGCGCATCTCTTCAACACGTGAATTGGAAGCTGCGTCAAATTCGATGACGTCGGTATTGGATCCTTCGTTGATGCTTCTGCAGGAAGCACATTCATTGCATGGTTCCGCTGTCGGAGCCTGTTCACAATTCAACGCTTTGGCAAATATCTTAGCCGCACTGGTCTTTCCTGTACCCCTCGGTCCCGAGAACAAATAAGCATGTGTCGTCTTATTGTAAAGGAGAGCATTTTGAAGGGTCTGTTTGACATGCGTCTGACCTGTCATATCAGAAAAAGACTGCGGTCTGTAAACACGGTAAAAAGCTTGATACGCCAACCTTGTTCTCTCCTTTTGAAGAATCTGTTTTTCGTCCTTTTATTGTATCATAAAAAGCCGGTTCTTCTGAACGATTTCCCCGGCTATCAAGTGACGATTCGGGAATGAAACAATAAAAAACCTGCCCGCTTCAATAGCGGACAGGCTTGAAATTTATAAATTATTGCCGTGCACCTTTCTTCGACTGCTGCACATAAGCGTTACCCTTGTCGCTGGCTCGATCTAGGCGATCCCGCGGCACATGGAATGTTCCACTTAATGCTGCTTCCTTCCGGACCTGACATGGTTCATGGGATACCATTGCGCAGGACCCAGATGTCAACACTACGTGCAAGAGGCAGACCTTACATGCAAACAGCCTCAGAAAGGAATTCAGTCCTGCTAAAGCGGATTGCAGGTTACAGGACACCGCTATCTTCCCACCTAGCACGGCATTTACTAGTATACGAATTATTCCCGAAAAAATCAATCGATAAGTTTATTAATACAAAATAGATGTTCACTCAAATGAATCTGCTGGAGATTTGGCACAAGGTAAAATGCTATATTGCCTTGCATAGATAAGAGATATTGGCCAATAACTGAGGCGTTGAATTTCAGAAAAAAAGTGAAAAATAAAAAATCCGGTCCCACCTCTACAGGCAAGACCGAATTCAATTGATAAAAATATTATTGGCTGATGCTGACATCTTTGAGTTTATAGATGCCTGCAGCATCGATATCGAAACCTGACACTGTATCCGCTACGCCATTCAAATATTCCTGATGCAGCAAGAAGGCCATTGGGGCATCATTGGTTAAAAGTTGCGCAACTTCTGCATAAATTTCTTCACGCTCTTCGGGATTTGTTGCTCTGCGTCCCTCATCAAGCAGCGCATCTACTTCCGGGTTGGAGTAGAACGAGCGGTTCCCTGGATTTCCGATTTGTTCTGTATGGAACAGACCGTACATTTGATAATCGGCATCACCTGTTGGGTTGGAGTAGCCAAGGATAAACATGTCATGTTCACCGGCAGCTGTCTGATCCAGGTAAGCACCGAATTCCAGAACTTCGATAGAAGCTTCAATATTCAATTGAGCCAAAGCTTCCTGCACAAGGACGGCAATTGCTTGACGCTGTGGATTATCATTGGTCCAAATGGTTGTCGTAAATCCTTCTTCCATTCCCGCTTCTGCCAGAAGGGAGCGTGCTTCGTCCATATTGTATTCAATCGTATCGATATCCTCCGTATATCCAAAAATCCCTGGCGCTAAAGGTCCGATTGCCGGAATGGCATAGTCTTCGTAAATTCCATTGATAATCGCTTCCCGGTCGATAGCGTACGAAATCGCACGTCTCACTAACGGATCGTCAAATGGTTCTTTTTGCACGTTGAATCCGAGGTAAGCCAAGCTGGAAGATGGTGTGCGCAATACAGAGGCGACGCCGGAATTTTCTATCCGTGCCACTTCATTTGGCTGAACCGGATCGATGATGTGAACATTTCCGGTTTCAAGATCCGCTGCACGCACTTGAGAATCAGGCACTACGCGGAACGTAACAGAATCTACATTGGCCGGCTCGTCCCAATAGTCTTCATTTTTTACAAGCCGGATTTCAGAACCCACGTTCCAAGAATCGAATTTAAAATAGCCAGTTCCAATTGGTTTTTCAGAAACTGTAGAGAATGGATCTCCTCCATTTGCTATCGCTTCGTAATCGGCTTCAATGGAAGCTGGAGAAATCATTCCCCCACTATTATGTGAAAGGTGGGAAAGCAATGGTGAAAATGGGTATTCGGTTGTGATTTCCACTTCATATTCATCAACCACTTCAACATTTGTAATCATCGCAAAAAGGTTTGCACGCGGCGAACCCAATTCCTCATCACGGATTCGATCCAAATTCGTTTTTACGGCCTCCGCATTAAACGCTTCTCCGTCGTGGAAGGTAACCCCTTCCTGCAATTTAAATGACCAAGTCAGTTCATCAACCGCTTCCCATGACTCTGCAAGGCCTGGAATGATTTCGCTGTTTTCATCTGTCTGGACAAGTGTCTCAAAAATATTTTCCTGCACTACAGAGGACGGCACGTCATTTGCTCCATGCGGGTCCATAGAAGAAGCATCCGATAGAACTGCCAGGATTAAATCTCCGCCTTGCGCCTCTTCGCCTGTACCGGCATTGCCTTCCGGATCGCTTTCGCCTTCACTCGAGCTGCTCCCGCCTGCGCATGCAGTTAAAAAAAGAGCCAACATCAATAATAGAACCGGCCAAACTGTTTTTTTCGATAGCGCCATCTTCATTTCATCTCCTTTTATTTAATTTAATTTTTTAACTTATCTAACTATTTACGATAAAATATTATCATAATATCAAATGCTTTACAATAGAAACTAATTATATAAATTCGCAATCTTTTTGTTCATAATCTTGTGTAATTACATAATTTATGCAAATATTCTTATTAACAGACTTTTAAGTTCCGTATTTTGAAAAAGGGAGGGATCGCTTTGATCATGAAACGCAATGAAAACTTACGGAAAGAACTGCAGATGAAAAGCAGCGATGCGGTTTTGATTACTTCTCCGGAAAACCGATTTTATCTTTCTGGATTTAAAGGCTCCAGCGGTGTGCTCCTCATCACTCAGGAAAAAAATTACTTGCTGACCGATTTCCGCTATATGGACCAGGCACGGGAGGAAGCGCCGGATTTTGAAATCATCAATCATGAGCGAAACATCTATCCAGTCATTATGAGTTACGTCAAAAAGCATATTATACAAAAACTGGGCATTGAATTTGGGAAACTGGCGGTCCAGGACTTTAAAGAAATCGAAAACTTGAACCCTTCTTTAAAACTGTTTAATTGTGAAGAAGCCGTATACAAGCTTCGCATGATTAAAGATCAAGAAGAAATTGGTTATTTTAAGAAAGGGATCACTTTATGCGACCAGGCGTTTGATCACATTCTTTCTTTTATTCGTCCCGGCATGTCAGAAAAAGAACTAGGATTGGAACTTGAATTCTTTATGAGAAGAGGCGGTGCAGATGGCATTAAGGAAAATCACGTAATTGCTTCTGGTGAAAGGTCATCTTTACCGCATGGCCAAGCTACAGAGCGCATTATCAAAAAAGGGGATTTTGTGAAAATGGACATTGGTGCAAAAATAAATGGCTATTACACAGATTTCACAAGAACCGTAGTAATCGGAGAACCTTCTGAAAAGCAGCGGGAAATCTACAACATCGTCCGACAGGCGCAAGAAGTGGCATTAGAAGCCATCGGTCCAGGAAAAGTTTGTTCGGAACTCGATCACTTGGCTCGTTCAGTAATTGCAGAAGCAGGATACGGAGAGAATTTTGGCCACAGCCTTGGACATTCCATCGGTCTGGCTGTCCATGAAAGTCCGGCCATGCGCGCCACCGATCATACCATCTTGGAACCCGGCATGGTCATCACAGTGGAACCCGGAATTTATATTCCTGGATTTGGCGGCGTCCGCATCGAAGACTTTATCGTGATTACAGAGGACGGCTATGAAAATCTGACAACCGCTACAAAAGAATTACAGATCATCCCCGTCTAATTTCCTTCTTTTTCGTTTATTTATTTGAATAGACCATGCTTGGCACCTATCATTCTTCAAATTAATTTAGTAAAATTAAAAAAACTAATTAGTCAAAATTTTATTTCTATTAAAGAAAGGGTGCTTTTTATGAGTGAAGAAACAGTGAATCCCCCCGTCACCACCGAGAAATTAAATCCGCGCATAGAAAGCTATAAACAATTTTGGCGCAGATTCTTCAAAAACAAAGCGGCCGTCACTGGGGGTGTGCTAATCCTTTTAATCATTCTTATGGCCTTTATCGGCCCATGGATTTTGACCACATTCACAGACTATCGCCCCAACGCAACAGATTTGGGCAATAAGCTGCAGGGTCCGTCTGCCGCACATTGGTTTGGCACTGACAGTTACGGGCGGGACATTTTCACGCGTGTAATCTTCGGAACGCGCCTGACCTTATATGTCGGATTTTTCTCTGTATTCATTGGCGGCGTTATCGGCGTACTCTTCGGAATCGTCTCTGGTTATTACGGAGGGCGCGTGGACACGATCATCATGCGGTTGATGGATGTTCTTCTTGCTTTCCCTGGTATTTTATTGGCGCTTGCCATTGTAGCGGTACTGGGCGGCAGCCTGACTAATGTGATTATCGCCGTTGGTATATTCTCAGTTCCCGCTTTTGCCCGGGTGGTCCGGGGATCTACCCTATCAGTCCGGAAACTGGAATACATCGATGCCGTCCGAGCACTCGGAGCATCGGATTTCAGAATTATTTTCAAGCATATCCTGCCCAATATCTTGTCACCAATCATCGTTCAAGCGTCTCTTCGGATCGCTACAGCCATCTTAACTGGAGCTGGACTTGCATTTCTCGGGCTCGGAGCACAACCTCCTGCTCCAGAATGGGGTGCGATGCTAAACGAAGGCCGTCAATACATGTACGAAGCCGGCCATGTGGCATTATTCCCGGGATTGATGATTGTTCTTGTCGTTCTGGCTTTCAATATCTTCGGCGATGGTATACGCGATGCGCTGGATCCAAAAATGAGAAACTAAGGGAGGTGCAAAACCTTGACAAAATACATTATCCGACGTCTTCTCCAGACGATTCCAGTTTTAATCGGGGTGACCATTTTGGTGTTCTCGCTTATGCACCTTGTTCCCGGAGATCCTGCGCAAATTGTTGCTGGTGAAGGCGCTTCTGAGCAAACGGTTGAAAATATTCGTGAACGTTTAGGCCTCAATGAATCAATACCGGTTCAATACGGCAATTTCCTTGGAAATGCTGTGCAAGGAGATTTGGGATCTTCCATTCGTTCCGGCCGACCGGTTATGGAGGAAATCGGCTCCCGCTTTTGGGTCACTTTTGAATTGGCTTTCTATTCCACTATTGTGGCGGTTTTTCTTGGCTTGATCGCCGGAATTATTTCAGCAGTACGCCATTATACATTGGCTGATACAAGTATCATGATTGTTGCCCTTTTTGGTTTATCCATGCCAAACTTCTGGTTCGGCTTATTGTTGATCCAATGGTTCGCAATAGGAAATTGGATGCCCGAGTCGCTTGAATTCCTGAAAATGCGTCCTTCCGGCTGGGGAGATTCCTGGCGCCAGATCATTTTGCCGGTACTGACACTTGGAACCGGTGGAGCCGCGATTATTGCCCGGATGACGCGCTCATCGATGCTTGAAGTCATTGGGCAGGACTATATCCGAACTGCACGGGCAAAAGGGGTTTCCGAGCGTTTAGTGACGTATCGCCATGCTTTGAAAAATGCGCTGATCCCAGTTGTTACAGTTGTAGGACTTGAATTTGGCGGCTTTCTTGGAGGTGCTGTACTGACGGAAACCATTTTTGCCATTAATGGTATGGGACGTCTGACAATCGATGCAATCCGCACACGGGACTTCCCGGTTGTCCAAGGAACCGTATTGGTTATTTCCGTCATCTTTGTACTGGTTAACCTGATTGTCGATATTTCCTATCGTTTCTTGAACAAACGAATTGATTTGAATTAGAAATGAGGTGTCAACAAATGAGCAATCCAGAAATCATATTAGAAGTAAAAAATCTTAAAACCACATTTGCCACTGATGCAGGTGAAGTTCGTGCTGTTGACGGTGTCAGTTTTAAATTGCCAAAAGGCCAAACAATTGGCATTGTCGGTGAATCGGGTTCCGGAAAAAGCATCACTTCCCTATCCATTCTTCGGTTGCTGGCATCAAACGGAAAAATCAAGGAAGGCGAAGTTCTCTACAAAGGCCAAGACCTGCTGAAGTTTTCGGAAGATCAAATGCGGAAACTGCGCGGCAATGAAATCTCGATGATTTTTCAGGAACCTATGACTTCACTGAATCCGGTTTATACAGTGGGACAGCAAATCGGCGAAGCGTTGATGCTGCA
>JASLAI010000384.1 GCA_030147225.1 Planococcus sp. (in: firmicutes)
TCTTTTGGCGGGAGGGGACCTAAAGACCACCGCCATAGCAGTACTTATTGCAATGATAGTAGCAACAGTAGGGATGGTGATTGTAGTGAAATTCTTTGGTAAGCGGCTTGATTTGTTCAAACGGATTATCTTGACGGATGCCACCGATACGGAACACGGTTACGTATCGACTACAAATCGCCCGGAACTTGTCGGTAAAATTGCGAAAGCAGTGACTGCGCTTCGTCCATCGGGTACCATCAGGCTGGATGATGAACGCATAGATGCTGTCTCTGAAGGCAGGTTTATCGACAATGGGAAAGATGTTAAGATAATCAAGGTAGAGGGTTCTCGTATCGTTGTACGTGAACTTGAAAAACAAGAGGAGGAATAGAAGAATGGGACTTGAAACAATTGGTTTAGGTGCAGCAATAATAGGTATCATCATCATCCTGGCAATTTTCTTCACTTTCGTGCCAATTACATTATGGATTTCAGCATTGGCAGCAGGAGTAAGAATCAGTATCTTTACATTGATTGGTATGAGATTGCGCCGGGTAATTCCATCACGGATCGTAAACCCGCTGATTAAAGCGTCAAAAGCTGGGTTGACAGTAACTATCAATCAATTAGAAAGCCATTACTTAGCAGGCGGTAACGTTGACCGTGTAGTTAATGCATTGATTGCTGCACACCGTGCTAATATTGAGTTGCCTTTTGAACGCGCAGCAGCGATTGACTTGGCAGGACGTGACGTATTGGAAGCTGTTCAAATGTCCGTTAACCCGAAAGTTATTGAAACACCATTTATTGCAGGTGTTGCGATGGACGGAATCGAAGTTAAAGCAAAAGCTAGAATTACAGTTCGTGCTAATATTGACCGCTTAGTCGGTGGTGCAGGTGAAGAAACAATCGTCGCCCGTGTAGGTGAAGGTATCGTTTCAACACTCGGTTCAAGTACGAGCCACAAAAAAGTTCTTGAGAACCCAGACTTGATTTCACAGACAGTTTTAGCTAAAGGCTTAGACTCAGGTACGGCATTCGAAATTCTTTCGATTGATATTGCGGATGTTGATATCGGCAAGAACATTGGTGCAGAATTGCAGACAGAGCAGGCAGAAGCAGATAAGAAAATTGCACAAGCCAAAGCAGAAGAACGTCGTGCAATGGCTGTTGCAAGCGAACAGGAAATGAAAGCGAAAGTTGTGGAAATGAGATCGAAAGTTGTTGAAGCTGAAGCTGAAGTACCGTTAGCGATGTCTGAAGCACTTCGCACAGGAAACATCGGCGTTATGGACTATGTAAATTACAAGAATGTCCAGGCGGATACAGGTATGCGGGAGTCTATCTCGAAAACAGGTATGGAAAAATCCGACGATAAATAATGGGCAGTAACCGTAAGGGAGGTTTGTCGTATGGAGGCTCTCATAATTGGACTAATCATCATGGCGGTCAGCACTTTTTTCAGTAAAGGAAAAAAGGATTCAGCCGATGATTCTCCGGCAAAGCCCGTCTCGCCGCAAAGATCAACTGGCGGGGACAGTCGTTCCGGACAAAAAACGTTCAAACGAGTAGAAGATTATGCTAAAGAAATTTATGGGGATTTGCAAAATCAAAAAACCCCGCAACCTGGACGGACACAACAGGTGAAGAAAAAAGTTGAAGAAGTTGCAAACCGGAGACCTGTGAGGGAAGCGCGTCAGGAAGTGCAGCGTCGTGTCTCCTCTCGGGAAATTTCTTCGGAAATTGAGGATCGTATTACAGCAACTGAGTCTAGCGCTCTGCAAAGCCAGTCGGCTGCTCCTCGGATGAAAAACAATGAGGATGATTTATTGCCGTTAAGCAACGAGGACGTTAGAAGAGGAATCATTATGGCGGAGATTCTGATGCCGCCAAAGTCAAAAAGATAACAGCAGTCGACCAGTGAAAACTGGTCGACTTTTATATATCATAATTAAATTATGTAAACTAAATCATATGTATCCTGTATTTTTTTGATAATTATGTTTATTCTACTGCAAGGCAGTACCCAAAAGATTACTTCTCTCGCTTAGCTTATCTAAACAAATATTTTACAAGTGATAATCTTTAATGATAGAGTGAAATTAGTAGTAAATACTCGATTCCAAGGAGCGTCCACATGACAGAAAATAATCTACTCGAATTACATGTGAAAGACCCAAATGAAGCGGTTCAGCTGCTCGGGATATCAGACAATCATTTAACTTTAATCGAAGAAGCATTCGATATTCAAATCATTACCCGCGGGGAAGTAATCAAATTATCAGGATCTGAAGAAGGCAAACAGACGGGGAAATTATTAATAGAACAATTGTTGCGGGTCATTCGCAAAAATATCAATATCGATCAGCGGGATATCGTCTCTGCCATTGAAATGGCTAAAAACGGCACGATTGAATATTTTGCTGAGCTTTACGATGAAGAAGTAGCACGCAATGCCAATGGAAGATCAATTCGCGCTAAAACTATTGGCCAACGCCATTACATTCACGCAGTACGCAGCAAGGATCTAGTATTCGGCATTGGCCCAGCCGGAACAGGGAAAACTTATTTGGCAGTTGTCATGGCTGTCCAGGCACTAAAAAATGGCCAAGTAAAGAGAATTGTTTTGACTCGCCCTGCTGTAGAAGCAGGTGAAAGCCTGGGCTTCTTGCCAGGTGACTTAAAGGAAAAGGTAGATCCTTATCTTCGTCCTTTGTATGACTCTCTGCATGACGTTTTAGGTTTGGAACAGACCAATCGATTTATCGAACGCGGTACGATTGAAATCGCTCCTCTGGCTTATATGAGAGGGCGCACTTTAGATGAGGCCTTCGTTATTCTGGATGAAGCGCAAAATACCACAAAAGCACAGATGAAAATGTTCTTGACGCGTCTAGGTTTTGGATCGAAAATGATTATTACCGGCGACAAAACCCAGATCGATTTGCCTCGGGGAGCTGAATCCGGGTTGATCGCAGCCGAAACGATTTTAAAAGGTGTGCGCAATATACACTTTCAATATCTCGAAAGCGGCGATGTAGTTCGTCACCCGCTTGTAGCGAAAATCATTGAAGCTTACGAAAATCAGCCCACTTAAATGATCTAGAAAAGGATGCAGGGATAATTATCCCTGCATTTTTTTGCGGGCAAATGACTATTGCTTTTGCCCTGTCCATTACACCACATAAATATGGGGATAATTTCAAATTATTAGAAATACACCGTGAAATCTATTTCTTTAGTTGTTATGATGGAAATAAGAAATGCGGGGTGTGAGGACATGCGTCAAAGGGCACAAAAAATCTTCGGAAAACTGGGCTATCGAAAAATAATGATGGTTGGCATCTTGTTGACAGCTGGAATGCTATATGCTTTTTTGGTGGATTCCGTCCAAGGCGATACATACGATATACAGTTGTTCCAATTATCATCTGAAACCATTCGTTCAGAAAAAACAGTAGAAGACCCGATCAAAACCGAGCTTGAAAGACAAAGGCTCGCTGAAGAAGTGACACAGAGCTATCAATACATGGATGAAATTGCTGATAACCAATCAGCTTTGATCGAGTCTCTTTTTGGCTACATTCTGGATGTTAAGGCAGCTCCTGCAGCTGAACAGCAGGAGCTTTCTCAAGAAGATATGATTGCACAACTTAGAGAAGACTTGCGTCTAATGGAAACCAGTGAAAACGGAT
>JASLAI010000391.1 GCA_030147225.1 Planococcus sp. (in: firmicutes)
GTTCATGAGCTGGTGTTTCACTCGAATCTGCCTCTTTGTATCCTCCCAGAACAGAAGGTTCGTAGTTGATATGCGGATTCGAAGGATTTTCGTCAGGATTCTTCACATCCATGCCTCCACGCTGCTGGTTCGTTGCCACACGCTTCTTAGGAGCATTAACCGGTAATTTTAAGTAATTGGCTCCAACACGGTAACGTTGGGTATCGGAATATGAGAAGGTCCGTCCCTGAAGCATTTTGTCGTCTGAGAAATCCAAACCGTCCACAAGAACGCCTGTCCCGAATGCCGCTTGCTCAATTTCAGCATGGTGGTCGACCGGGTTGCGGTCCAGCACCATTTTTCCTACAGGAAGGAATGGGAATTTATCCTGCGGCCACAATTTTGTATCATCCAACGGATCAAAATCCAATTCCGGGTGTTCGTCGTCACTCATAATCTGGACGAATAGTTCCCATTCAGGATAATCTCCGCTTTCAATCGCTTCATAAAGATCCTGGGTGGCATGACCGACATTCTCTGCCTGGATTTCAGAAGCTTCTTTTTGAGTCAGGTTGCGGATGCCTTGCTTCGGCTCCCAGTGATACTTAACTAAAACCGCTTCACCTTTGTCATTGACCCATTTGTAGGTATTAACGCCAGATCCCTGCATATGGCGATACGTTGCCGGAATGCCCCATGGTGAAAACAGGAACGTAATCATATGGGTCGCTTCAGGCGTCCGTGCAACAAAGTCAAACATTCGCTGTGGATCTGCTACGTTCGAAGCCGGATCTGTTTTAAAAGCATGAATCATATCCGGGAATTTCATCGCATCACGGATAAAGAAAATCTTAAGGTTATTTCCGACCAAATCCCAGTTGCCGTCTTCTGTATACATTTTCACCGCAAAACCACGTGGGTCACGCTCTGTTTCCGGAGAATGTCTTGACCCTGCAACTGTTGAGAAGCGGACCAATAATGGTGTTTGTTTTCCTGCACCTGAAAATACTTTGGCGCGCGTATATTTTTCCACCGGCTCATCGCCGACTTTGCCGTAGGTTTCAAAATAACCAAATGCACCTGTGCCACGAGCATGGACAACTCGTTCCGGAATTTCTTCCCGGTCGAAATGCGAGATTTTTTCAATGAAATGATAATTTTCAAGTGTAGCAGGGCCACGATTTCCGACAGTTCGCAGATTTTGATTATCTCTAACCGGATGTCCTTGACGATCCGTCAGCGTTTCTTCGTTTTCGCCGGTACCCATTTTATTCTTTTTCTCTTCATTATTCTCCTTCATGAATATCCTCCTCTGCAATGTGCTATCACCTTCTATTTTTCCCGCCCTCCCAAATAATAAACGCAAAAATAACGACAAAATTATTTTCCAACTATTTTTGTTTACTTAAAAATACAGAAGGATTTTTTAGTTTCTGGAAAATTAAAAACAAGCAGAAGTTAAATGAAAAATTAGTTTATTAAATGAAGATAGACAAAGACAGCAATTTATGAAAAACTATAGTAATGACAACTAGCAGAAAGCAGGGCTTTTAGATGAGTGTAGAATTAAAAGAAAAAGGGAGATGGGATCCCTTGAAGGTATTTTCTAAAGTCTCAGCCGCATACATTCTTTCCTTTTTTACGAAGAAAAAAAACGGAAAGAAAATTGCCTTGGTTGGTGGAAACCTCGGGGAGAAATACGAAGACAATGCCGCCGTATACCATAAATATTTGATAAACAATCATAAAGAACAAGTAACCGCTTATTGGATGTATGACCCAAAAACTTCTTACGCTATAGAGGAAAAAATTGAAAATGCTGTGCCACTCGGAAGTTTCAAGAATTATTTATTGTTTTTCCAGGCTGATTATACGTTTCATGGCCACTCTCTTCTTTACGATATCGTACCAGCAGCGGACAAATTCCTCTTCCTTAACCGCAAAACAATCATCACCCACGTCAGTCATGGCATTGAAGGATTCAAAAAGATCCTGATTCAGAAAGAAGATGTCCCATTATTGAAACGCACTGATTATTTCAACTGTGCATCTCAATACGAATATGAACTAAAGTTAAATAAATGGAAAATTCCCGAACAGAAACTAATTATTACCGGCTTTCCCCGATTCGATCGCTATCCGCCCAATCAGCCTTCCAAAGAAGTGAAAAACATCTTGATGATGATGACATGGCGTGAATGGCTTTTTGACTTAACGAAAGAAGAGTTTATCGACAGCCCCTATTTCAAGAGTACGGTAGGATTGTTGAAACACGAAGGCATCCAGCAGTTGCTTGCCGACCACAATCTTCACATGAACATCGCCTTGCATCCCTTTATGAAAAAGTTTGAAAGATATTTCACCGGTTTGACTGATAATGAACACGGCATCAAATTCCTGGATTTTAACCATGAAACTATCGAGTATTCCATCGACCATAATGACATGCTGCTGACTGACATCACTAGTGTTTCCTGGGATTTCCTTTATCTGAACAAGCCCATTGTGTTTTTTATGTTCGATAAGCAAGAGTATTTAGAAAAAAGAGGAACTTATTTGGACTTGGATACAGACCTTTACGGGTATAAAGCTGACTCAATCGATCATGTTTATGAGTATCTTAAGAAAATTGTCGAGGAAAAAATCACTTATAACGAATGGTATCCGAAAGCACGCGACTATATTGATTACTTCGATCAAGACAACTGCAAACGCCTAACCCAACGAATCATGAATTTGGGATAGTTTCACGTGAAACTATCAATATAGCTTATAATAAAAAAACACACTCTTTTGAGTGTGTTTTTTTATAGTTCAATTTCCAGCTCGACTGGACAATGATCGGAACCCCATATATCGGCATGAATTTTGGCGTTCCTCAATTTTGAAACAAGACTTTGCGAAGCCAAAAAATAATCGATCCTCCATCCTACATTCTTTTCACGGCAATTTGAGCGGTATGACCACCAGGAATAAAACCCTGTTTCTGTCGGATAGAAATGACGGAATGTATCTACAAAGCCACTGGATAAAAACTGCGTCATTTTACCGCGTTCTTCAGGTGTAAACCCTGAATTTTTTTTATTCGCTTTTGGATTTTTCAAATCGATTTCCTCGTGGGCAACATTTAAATCTCCGCACAAAATGACAGGTTTATGATTATTTAAGCTTTCTACAAATGATAAAATGGCGTCTTCCCATAATAGCCTATAGTCTAATCGAAGCAGTCCATGCTGGGAATTCGGCGTATAGACGGTTACCACATAGTGGGTGTCAAACTCTAAGGCAATCAGCCGCCCCTCTGTGTCATGCTCTTCCGACCCCAAACCGTATTGAATCGATATCGGCTTTTGTTTCGTAAAAATAGCTGTACCAGAATAGCCTTTTTTATGCGCATAATTCCAATATGTATGATAGCCAGGAAGGTCCATTTCTATCTGCCCTTCCTGCAGCTTGATTTCCTGCAGACAAAATACATCTGCATCTGCCTCAGTAAAAAAATCCATAAATCCTTTTTTCATAACAGCCCGCAAGCCGTTGACATTCCACGAAACCAATTTCAAATAGGACCCCTTCTTTCTGTTCCTTTTCAATTTTAAAGGAAGCTTAATAAAGACTCAAGCCATGGCTCATCAGCTTATTTTGTTTTAAGAAATTGCCCTTTAATGTGTTTTCACTTTTGATTCACCAAAGAAAACCTTCACTTATCCTTAATATGTAAAATTTCTGTATTTTTTTAAACATTCTGCATCATTTTTGGGCAGCTTCTTGTACAATAAAATTATCTGATATATGGAAATTTTACTGAGTGGGGACGCACATCATCATAACTGATGGTTCATTGATTTACTGCTTGCCAAAGCGAAATAAAGGGGATAAAGAGATGAAGAAGTTTTCTAAAGAAGAAAAAAGCTGGGCACTGTATGATTGGGGCAGTTCCGCTTACTCTATTATTATCACTACCGCGGT
>JASLAI010000009.1 GCA_030147225.1 Planococcus sp. (in: firmicutes)
GAAGTGTCTGGACTGAAAAAAGGTGGCAGCGAATTTCCGGTTGAATTGTCTACAGGACATTGGGAAACACCTGCCGGCGCATACTATAGCTTAATTCTTCGAGACATTACCGAGCGCAAAGCAACTGAGGAAAAAATCAGCAATCTCGTCTATCTGGATTCACTGACTGGCTTGCCGAACCGCCGACTGTTTATAGACCGTCTCGACTCTTCAATTGTTCAGGCAGTGGAAAATGATACGGTACTGACGGTCCTTTATTTGGACCTCGATCAATTTAAACTGATTAACGACACATTCGGCTATCAGACAGGCGACCAATTGTTGAATGAAGTAGCAGACCGCATTAAATCCTGCATTTCAAAAACGGATACCGTGGCGCGGCTTGGCGGGGATGAATTCATCATTTTGCTGCCAAACACCGATTATGCAAAAGCCGAAATGACTGCAAAGAAAATTCTCAAGACCCTGAATGACTCTTACTTATTAAACAATGAAGATGTTTTTAGCACGCCTTCAATCGGCGCCAGCTTATTCCCATCAGATGGCCAAGACCCTGAGACATTGGTAAAAAATGCGGATATTGCCATGTATCGCGTTAAAGAGGAAGGTAAAAATAATTTTCAATTTTTCACTTCTGAGATGAACGATTTGGTCTCCAGAAAATCGAAAATTGCCATGAGCATCCGCAAAGGCTTGGAACTTGGCGAATTCACTGTTCATTACCAGCCGCAAATTGACATCAAAACCGAAACAATTGTTGGCGTCGAAGCACTAGTCCGGTGGCACCATCCTGAATTAGGAAATATCTCGCCAGCTGAATTTATTCCCATTGCAGAAGAAAGCGGAATGATTCTCTACATTGGCCAGTTTGTTCTTCAGACTGCCTGCCGCCAGAATAAATCTTGGCAAGATGCAGGATTGGAGCCATTCCGTGTAGCCGTCAACATTTCAGCCAAACAATTTTCAGAAAGCAATATTGCAGAAGTCGTGACTGCCGCATTGAACGATTCCAAGTTAGCTCCACAATTTCTCGAGCTGGAGTTGACGGAAAGCATCATTCAAGGTGCCACTTCAGCTATTTCAAAAATGCAGGAATTAAAAGAAATGGGCCTTCACTTATCAATTGATGATTTTGGCACAGGCTACTCTTCATTGAGTTATTTAAAGCTGTTTCCTGTCGACACCCTGAAAATCGATCAGCATTTCACACGCAATATCCACAAAGATCCAAAAGACGCCGCATTGGTCGGCACAATTATACAACTGGCTCACAATTTAGAGTTGAACGTCATTGCCGAAGGCGTAGAAACCTTGGAGCAGTTAGCCTTCTTAAAAGCTAACCAATGCAACGAGGCTCAAGGCTATTATTTCAATAAACCGATGTTGCCTGAAAAGATTGAAGAATTGTATTTAAAAGTTTAACAAGATTGCCCCTGCTGAAAGCTCGACTTCCAAGCATGGGCGATTTTGTGGTTTTAATGACTGTCCAGCAGTTTTGATAAAGGATGGATTCCAAGGCTTTGGATGATTAAGGAAAGGATGACCACGGAAAAAGTGATGGAAATCAGCTCGTCCGCTGCACCTCCCTGTGCCAATGTTCCAAGTTGCAGCAATAAAAAAACCGACATGGAGCCGCGGATACCGGACCATGAAATGAGCAGCGACTTTTTCCAGATCGCTTCATGTTTTCGTCCAGCCAGCGCTTTAAATGTCCCTCCGACAACGAAGAATCGGATAGCGATGCTAGCGAATAGAATTATCAACGCAAAAATCCAATTGCTCCATTCCAGATGTTCTGTCGCTTCAATGCCGATCAGCAAAAACAGCAGCGACAAGAGCGATGGTTCCACCACACTCCAAAATCCGGACAGCGATTCGCGGTAATGATCTTCTTTATTGGCATGGGAAAATTCCCAAGACAGCATGATGCCGGCAGATACGGTCGCCAAGACTCCTGAAAAGCCGAAACTCTCAGCTAACTGGAAAACGCCGTAAGCCAAGATGATGCTTAACATAACTTGATAATCCCGGTGATGCGTAATATGGACAGCCTTGCTCAATAGCCACCCGACAGCAATGCCAAGCACCACTCCGCCTGCCGAAACGTAAACAAAATCCCCTAGAATGGACAGCACATCAAACGAGTTTGATTCAAGATACATGCCCGACAGGACCGTAAACAAAACGACACTGGTTCCGTCATTAATCATTGATTCCCCGTCGACAATATCTGCGATGCTTTTGTCTGGGGATGATTTTTTCAAAATCGAGACGACTGATGCTGGATCGGTGGGTGCTAAAATCGCCGCAATCACGAATGCACCTGCCAGCGAAATCGAAAAGAACCACCCGCTGAGCCAGTAAATCGCGAGCCCGACAAGCACAATCGTCAACCCGAGGCCTATTGTACTCAACAACCCAATAATGCCGGCATTCTTCCTCAAAGCCGCTGCAGAAAACTGGTATGCTGATACAAATAACAGACCTGGCAAGAAGACATCATAAATCAGCGTTTCTGTCACTTCTACGTCGCTGAAATAAGGAATAAAAGACAAACCAATGCCGATCAGCACAAGTACGACCGGCACAGGAAAATTCTCTTGTTTTTTATCAATCGTAAACACTAAATAACCGATGCACAATAAAATTGTCGCCACTGCCGCCGACATTCAAATCTCCTCCAATAGGTACGTTCTTTCGACTAAAGGATTCCCTATATACCTCTTTTT
>JASLAI010000030.1 GCA_030147225.1 Planococcus sp. (in: firmicutes)
TCCCTCAAAGACGATGAGGTAGATAGGTTCGAGGTGGAAGCGTGGCGACACGTGCAGCTGACGAATACTAATCGATCGAGGACTTAACCAAATTTGTATACGGAATCCTTGCATGTTCCGGTGTCGTTTATCCAGTTTTGAGCGAACAAGCTCAAACCAAAACAGTCCAGTGATGATGGCAAAGAGGCCACACCCGTTCCCATCCCGAACACGGCAGTTAAGCTCTTTTGCGCTGATGGTAGTTGGGGGTCTCCCCCTGTGAGAGTAAGACGTCGCTGGTCTGTTTTTTTTTGTTTTTTTGGTCCCGTGGTGTAGCGGTTAACATGCCTGCCTGTCACGCAGGAGATCGCCGGTTCGATCCCGGTCGGGACCGTAATTTTGATGATGAACACAGCGATCCTGCTGTGTTTATTTTTTTTGTTTTCAGTAAAAACTAACAGCAAAACGATATATTTTGATTTACTGCAGCAATTTCGCTAAACTATGTAAAGACTCAATAGAGGTGACATGATAAATGACTTATGCAATTATGCTGAATTCGCCAGAGGAAACCGAAGTATTCGCAGCCGCTTTCGCTGAGCTGCTGGAGCCAGGAGATTTGCTGACGCTCGAAGGCGACTTGGGTGCCGGAAAAACAACTTTCACTAAAGGCTTAGCAAAAGGACTGGGTGTTCAACGGATGGTAAACAGTCCGACTTTCACCATCTTAAAGCAGTATTCCGGCCGCTTGGAATTGAATCATTTCGATGTCTATCGCCTTGAAAACAGCGATGAGGATATTGGATTTGACGAATTTTTTACTAGTGAAGCGGTATCAGTAATCGAATGGGCAAAATTTATAGAAGAATATTTACCGAAAGAGCGCCTGGAAATTACCATTACCCGACAGTCTGAGCAAGAGCGAAAGCTTGTCCTTAATCCGATTGGCAGACGCTATGAAAAACTTTGCAGGGAGCTAAACTTATGATCTATCTTGGAATCGATACCTCGAATTCTCCATTAGCGATTGCGTTAATGGAAGATGACAGGGTTTTAATAGAGGAAACATCTAACTTAAAAATTAATCATTCGTTGACGGCTATGCCTGCGATTGAAGAAATGATGAAAAAGGCAAAGGTGTTACCTGCCGATCTGACTCATATTGCAGTAGCGGAAGGTCCTGGGTCTTATACAGGCGTGCGTATTGGCTTGACGATCGCAAAAACTTTGGCGTGGTCGCTGAAAATTCCGCTGCATCTTGTTTCCAGTTTAAAAGTGCTTGCTGCGAATGGGCAGGGTTTTGAAGGGTTGGTTTGTCCGATAATGGATGCGCGCCGCGGTACGGCCTTTATTGGCTTGTACGAGGGATCTGATTTGAAACCGGTCTTTGCGGATCAGCATAGCGATGTGAAGGAATTTCTGCTAAAGGTCAAAGAACTCGACCGTTCTGTGTTATTCACCGGGGTGGACGCCGCATTACATGAAGCATTGATCACTGAAGTGTTAGGAGATGCTGCTCAGTTCAGTGGAATCCAGAATCGACTGCCTCGAGCATCGAACTTGATTATGCTTGCGCAACAATCCACGGAAAGTGATATTCATCATGCTGTTCCTGAATATCGCCGTATTACGGAAGCGGAAGCAAATTACAATAAAGCGCAAGAAGGCCAACCGCTATGAGCGAAACCGTCAGATTCAGAAAAATGACGATTGCCGATATCGAACAGGTGTATGAGATTGAAAAATTATCTTTTACGTTGGCTTGGACGAAAGATGCTTTCTATTATGAAATGATCAGCAATGAGCATGCATATTATGTGATTGCCGAAACAGATGAGGGCATTGTAGGGTACTGCGGAATGTGGCTGGTGATGGACGAAGCGCATGTTACGAATATTGCTATCCATCCTGACCAGCGCGGGAAGAAGCTGGGTGAAGGATTGATGCAAGCGGCGATTGATATAGCGAAAGCGAATGGTGCTGTCCTGATGACATTGGAAGCACGAGTCAGCAATACAGTAGCACAAAATCTTTACCGGAAATTAGGCTTTAAAAATGGAGGCATCCGTAAACGATACTATACGGATAATTACGAAGATGCCATAGTGATGTGGGTGAACTTTAATGAATAAAGACATATATATATTGGGAATTGAGACAAGCTGCGACGAAACAGCTGCTTCCATCGTCAAGAACGGCACAGAAATCATCTCAAATGTCGTAGCGTCACAAATCGAAAGCCATAAACGTTTTGGCGGCGTGGTCCCGGAGATTGCTTCAAGGCACCATGTCGAACAAATCACTTTGGTTATTGAAGAGGCGCTGCAGTTAGCGGGAATGGAACCCAATCAATTGAATGCAGTGGCAGTAACTGAAGGTCCTGGGCTGGTCGGAGCTTTGCTGATCGGTGTCAATGCTGCGAAAGCTTTTGCCTTTGCGCATCAGCTGCCGTTAGTGGGAGTCCATCATATCGCAGGCCACATTTATGCAAACCGTTTGGAACAGGAAATGGAATTTCCGCTTCTTGCCTTGGTTATCTCTGGTGGCCATACTGAATTGATTTATATGAAAGAGCACGGAGACTTTACTGTAATCGGAGAAACCCGAGATGATGCAGCGGGAGAAGCTTATGATAAAGTTGCACGGACACTAAACTTGCCTTATCCAGGCGGTCCTCATATTGACAGGTTGGCTCATGCCAGTGAGGAGGCAGTGGTATTTCCGCGAATCTGGCTTGAAGAAGGGTCTTATGACTTTAGCTTCAGCGGATTAAAATCGTCTGTGTTGAACTATATGCATAATGCAGCTCAGCGCGGAGAAAAAGTAGCCCCTGAACATGTAGCAGCGGGCTTCCAAAACAGCGTCGTCGAAGTTGTGACTGGAAAAACGATGCAAGCAGCCGAACAATACAAAGTGCGTCAAGTAATCGCTGCTGGCGGGGTTGCTGCGAATAAAGGATTGCGGCGCTCGTTGGAAAGTACATTCAAGGAAAAAGGAATCCCATTCTATATTCCTTCCTTGCCATTGTGCACCGATAATGCGGCAATGATTGCTGCAGCAGGAACTGTTATGTACGAGAAGGAACTTTTTGGCACCATGGCCATGAACGGCCGGCCAGGAATGCCATTAACATCATGGATTTAATAAAAGCAAGTAATTTCATCATTTCAGTTCTGCTGAGATGTGCGAAATTACTTGCTTTTTTTTACATAAAATTCTGTCTTTTTAAGTGTGGACGAAAAATTTTCTGTCAATAGAGAACATTTGTACTTATGCACAATTTGTGAATAAACTGTTACTAACTAGGGGGTAAGAGGTGGAAATCCTACATATTGTGTACGTGTAAGTGGAAAACTATGTGGATAACATTTACTTTGCTTGTGGATAATGTGTAAAAGTCTGTTGACAGTTGATTAGACAAGCGAAGTAATGTGGAGAAATCTGTGGAAATAAATATTTTAGGAATCTCTATTGACCTATATATAGTAACAAAAAAACCGGCTATAAAATAGCCGGTCAAAATTAAATATTTTCAATTTTTTCCTGAAGTTCAAGCCATTGGGTCATTGTTTCTTCGTGTGCTGCTTTCAGTTCTTCCAATTGGTTTTGTAGCGGCAAAACTCGTTCATGGTCCTGGAAAATTTCCGGTTCGCATAGTTGTTCTTCGATTTCTGCAATTTGCAAATCCAGCTTCTCCATCGCCTCTTCGACTTCTTCCGCTTGACGTGCCAACTGGCGTTCCAATTTTTTCGCTTCTTTATTGATCTGTGAGGTGGAGGCTGAAACTGCCGTTTTTACTTCAGTAACGGAGCCGGCTTCGTCGAGAGCCTTCAATTCAGCGATTTCCAACTTTTTCTCTACGTAATAATCATAGTCACCTAAATATTCGGTAGTGCCGTCCCGTGTAAGTTCGATGACTTTTGTAGCGATGCGGTTCATAAAATAGCGGTCATGCGATACAAAAAGCAAGGTGCCTGGGTAATCTAATAAGGCGTTCTCGAGCACTTCTTTGCTGTCGAGATCCAAATGGTTAGTGGGCTCATCGAGCAGCAGGACATTGGCTTTTTGCATCATCAGCTTGGCAAGGGCGACTCGTGCTTTCTCGCCGCCTGATAATGTAGAAACCGGCTTGAGTACATCATCCCCAGTAAACAAGAAACGTCCAAGGATGCCGCGTATGTCTTTTTCGTTAATCAGGGGATAATCATCCCACAATTCGTTCAGCACCAGTTTATTGCCTTTTAAATTAGCTTGCTCCTGGTCGTAATAACCAAACTGAATTCCGGTCCCATAATGAATATCTCCTTCGAGCGGTTTCAGCTCTTTCATGATGGTTTTCAGCAAAGTGGATTTGCCGACCCCGTTTGGCCCGACAAGGGCTAGGCTTTCCTGACGGTATAGCTTCAGGGAAATGTTCTCAGAAACCGGCTTGCTGGTGTAGCCGATTTTCAGTGATTGAACGTTCAGTACATCATTACCGCTTTGTTTATCAATTGTAAAACCGAAGCGGGCTGATTTTTCACTGCCATCGGGGGCTTCCATCCAATCGGTTTTCTGCAGGGTCTTTCTGCGGCTTTGGGCCATTTTGGTTGTTGAAGCACGTGCCAGATTGCGCTGAACGTAATCTTCCAGTTTGGCTTTCTCGCCTTGCTGCTTTTCAAATTGCTTTTGGTCCAACTCGTACTGCTTGGCTTTTTCATCCAAGTAGCGGCTGTAGTTGCCCGTATACTTTTTGACGCGGTGGCGAGAAACTTCATAGACCAGTGTTACTACCTGATCGAGGAAATAGCGGTCATGGGAAACAATCAGCAAAGCACCTGGATAGTTCTTCAGGTAATTTTCAAGCCAGCTCAGCGTTTCGATGTCCAAGTGGTTAGTGGGCTCATCGAGAATCAGCAGTTGAGGCTTGCTCAACAGATGTTTCGCCAGCATGAGACGCGTTTTCTGGCCGCCGGATAACGACACCACTTTCTTATCGTAGTCTTCCGGATAGAATTTCATGCCGTGCAAAATGGCGCGTGTGTCCGCTTCGTATTGATAGCCACCCGCATCTTTGAAATCATGCTGCAGAAGGTCGTATTCTTTCATAACTTTGTCGTTCTCTTCTGGATTATTGTATATGTCGGGGTCGGCCATCTGCGCTTCCAACCGGCGAAGTTTTGCTTCCTGTTCACGGAAATGATGAAAAATCGTCATCATTTCATCCCAGACAGTGGCATCCGATTCCAAATTGGTCTGCTGTTCCAAATAGCCAATTGTCAAATCTTTCGGCATGCTAATATCGCCGCTGTCGTATGACATTTCACCAGCTATGATTTTCAATAATGTCGATTTTCCCGCACCGTTGCGGCCTACTAAAGCTACCCGGTCCCGGTGCTGCACTTCCAATTTGACACCTGAGAGAATCTCTTCTGCGCCAAATGATTTGTGCACTTGATTTACTTGCAAAACAATCATGTAGGTCACCTCTATTCTTTTTAAGTGTAGCTGATGGGGCGCTTGTTCGCAATTACACAAGCCTTTACATATGAGGGTTCCTAATGTAAGATGAAAGCGATTTGACAACACCTCAGGAGGATGCGAAAGCGTATGTTACACGAGACATCTAAAATTCCGCAAGCCACGACTAAAAGGCTGCCGCTGTATTACCGTTTCCTTCAAAACTTCGCGAATGCCGGACAAAAACGGATTTCTTCGCAGGAATTAAGCGAAGCGATGAAAATTGATTCTGCCACTATCCGCCGGGATTTTTCCCATCTGGGTGCACTTGGCAAGAAAGGCTATGGCTATGATGTTCAGGAATTGCTGCTCTTTTTTCGCAAGACCCTTGATCAGGACGAGGCTACCAATGTAGCGCTGATTGGCGTTGGCGGACTCGGCAGTGCATTTTTGAAATATAATTTCCATCGCAACCACAATACAAAAATCATTGTGGCGTTTGATTCGAACAGTCCATTGGAAGGGGAGAAGATCAGCGACATCGATACCTACCATCCGGATAAAATCGAAGAGAAGATAAAAGAGTATGGTGTGGAATTGGTCATTTTGACGGTGCCGTCCCGATCGGCACAGGAAGTGACAGACCGTTTGGCGAAGACCGATATCAAAGGGATTTTGAATTTTACACCGGTGCGTATTTCGGTGCCCGACCATATCCGTGTCCAGACCATCGATCTGTCAGTTGAACTGCAGACTTTGATTTATCAGATTAAGCAGCAATGACTTAAAACCTTCACATTTATAAGTCCTTTCCAAATAGCCAAAAGAGCTTGAATGATGTAAAATAGAGCCATAATACAGGAGGTGCCACGTATGCCAGGTCCAATGAGTATCATCATAATCGGTGTTGTTGCCTTGCTTGTTTTCGGTCCTAAAAAGTTGCCGGAACTTGGAAAAGCATTCGGTTCGTCTTTGCGTGAGTTCAAAAACGCTACAAAAGGACTTGTAGACGATGACGACGATAAA
>JASLAI010000035.1 GCA_030147225.1 Planococcus sp. (in: firmicutes)
AGAAAACTGCTGAACACTAGATACATTGCTGTAACGTCAAGGTTTCTCCTGCTGAATTTCTTAACAAGCTGCCAGTCGTTAGACAATAAACGAAAGGAAAAATTGTCCTTGAGGGGGCGTTCCTTCTCCAGGTTCGGCAGAAGCAAGGTCAGTGCAGCTGAAATCAGCAGGGCCGCTGCATTGATGTAAAGCGCAAAGCTTGGTGTGCCGATTAAAAACAATAAGCCCGCTGCCGCAGGGCCAACGAGAAAAGCTCCTGAATCAACTAAGCTTCTAAAAGAGTTGAACCGCTTTCGTTGTTCCGGACTCAACAGCATCGTGATATAGGTCATCGACGCCGGCTGAAAAATGGAACTCCCCATTCCGATCAAAAAGACAAGAGAGTAGATATGAGGTAAAGATTGAAAAAAAGGCAATAAACCAATCAATACCGCCCGCAAAACATCCAATGCGATAAGCAGCGACCGTTTGTTCATTCGGTCGATTAAAGTCCCTCCCCAAATGTTCGTCAGCAGTGCAGCAGCCGGCTGCATCAGGTAAAGTCCGGCTACCGCCAAAGCTGATCCGGTCATATCCAACACCAGCAAGTTCATCGCTATAAGATAAATCCACGCTCCTATATTTGCTATTCCGATTGCTAATAACATAATAACTGGCGCTTTCCACTTACTCATGTTCTTTTCCTCCCCGCTTCACCTTTTATTCAGAAAATAAAAAAACCCGCCTCCAAGACAATCGTCTTGGAGGCGGGTTTCGGTTTCGCGGTGCCACTCCAGTTTTTCAATATGTCGCCATATTGAACTCATCGAGTACAGCAGACTATCTGCTTATACTCTAGCTCTGTAACAGGAGCTCCTGTCACACCATCCCCCTGTAATCGGTTCCGATGTGCTGCTCAGAGTTTTGCTTCAATCAGTCATTCCTGTTCCTTTTCAGCTGCCGGAACTCTCTGGAAAGAATGAACAGATCTACTCTTCTCTTCAAAGCATTTTGTTTTTTATATCCTAGCATTTTTTTCGATTACCTGTAAATGGTTTTTTAACATATCGAATCTTCCTAAAGATTGATGGCGTAAACTCTCGAATTCTCCTTTGAGAGGAATCGGACTTGGAGGTTTCCAGCTTTTGCCCAAAGGGTATTCATGGCTATCGGGACTAACATTACTTTCAAACACTGGATTGATCAACATCGCCATGAATCTTTTCGTCTCAAGGAATATTGAGGGAACAACAGTTCAGATGTGACTCTTTTGGGAATTAAGATACCAAACGAAGACGTTGTCCCTCACCATCACAGCTTTTCGAAATGATTTTGTTGCTGAATCACTAGGACTCAATCTTTCTAGATTCGCGCTTCCGTAATTTTACTAGGCGACCGGAAAAAAATAATATTCAGCAATTGAATATTTCTTACCTTACAAGACACACTACCAACTAAATTAATGGGGGATAGTAAAATGAAAAAATTGCAGGATACCACTACTTTGCACAATGGCGTCGAAATGCCCTGGTTTGGTTTGGGCGTATCTAACATCAACGAAGGAGCAGAAGTCATTAACGCGGTTAAAGCTGCGATTTCCCATGGCTACCGCAGCATTGACACAGCCGCTCTCTATGGCAACGAAGAAGGCGTCGGCCAAGGAATCCGTGAAGGCATAAAGGAATCTGGTATTTCTAGAGAAGAGATTTTTGTTACTTCCAAAGTATGGAATTCAGATCTTGGTTATGAGTCGACAATAGCCGCTTATGAAACCAGCTTGAAGAAACTCGGCCTAGATTATTTGGATCTTTACCTGATCCACTGGCCGGTGGAAGCGAAATATAAAGAGGCATGGCGTGCTCTTGAAACGCTCTATAAGGAAAAACGCGTCAAAGCGATCGGTGTCAGCAACTTCCATATTCATCATCTCGAGGAATTGCTAAAGGACGCAGAAATTACGCCAATGATCAACCAGGTTGAATTCCATCCGCACCTGACCCAGAAAGAACTGCATAACTTCTGTAAAGAGCATAGTATTCAGCTGGAAGCCTGGTCTCCTTTGATGCAGGGGGAATTGTTGGAGCATCCAGTGCTCGTGGAAATTGCCTCTAAAACTGAAAAAACAGTGGCACAGGTTATTCTTCGATGGGATTTGCAAAATGAGGTCGTGACTATTCCAAAATCCATCAAAGAAGCACGAATCATACAAAATTCCCAGATTTTCGATTTCGAATTGACAGAGGACGATATGGAACGCATCTCTGCACTCAACGAAAATCGGAGAGTCGGTCCGGATCCAGATAATTTCGACTTTTAATTGCAAAAAGAAGCCCCTTTTTATAATAAAGGGACTTCTTTTTTATTGATTCAGAAATTCCGATGTTAACACCCTTATAAATGGAAATTAATTCTAATTTTTTATAGATTTCTCTCAATAAATTCAAAATAGTATTATCTTTCTTGTGTATATACAGTAGTATGATAATAGACGTTTATTCTTGAACTGTACCGTTAACTTCCTGTTCTGGAGCTTAACTCATCTCAATTTTTTTAAGAAGCAGGGAGCAATGATGTATGACTACACAATTCAAAGGCCTTTTAGGTATTTTCTTTATTTTGCTTTACACTTCCTTTTACTTTTTTTGGGTGCGCACTTGGAAAGATCATGAATCTCTTTTAACTTTGGGAGGTAATATTCTTTCAACATTAGGTTGTCTCATCGCCTTCATCTGGTTATTTAGAGCTTTCAGAAAAAGCAGTAAAGATGAAAAAATATTTTGGTTGCTTCTTTCTATCGGGACGTTCAGTTATTCTGTTGCTGAATTTTTGTGGATAGCATATGAAAACGCAGCAGGCATTGAAGTTCCGTTTCCGGGACCTCCTGACTTGTTTTACATGCTGCAAATTGTTTTTTACTTGGCAGCTTTTTCTTATAAGTTGATTAAAGAAACGAAAAAATATCAATTCACTAAATACCTCTTCGATGTTTTGATTGTCATGACAGTGGCTTCAACGTTCAGCTGGCATTTTCTAATCAGTCCAA
>JASLAI010000061.1 GCA_030147225.1 Planococcus sp. (in: firmicutes)
AGATATTGCGATTGTGGGCGGAGGAATGGTTGGCATCATCAGTGCTTATCTTTTGGCGAAAGCCGGCAGAAAAGTGACATTAATCGATGCTGGTAAATTAGTGGACGGCGTGACAGGTTATACAACTGCAAAAATAACAGCTCAGCATGGCCTTTTTTATTACCCATTAGTTAAATTGGTAGGAGAAGAACAAGCAAAGCTTTATTACCAAGCAAATATGGATGGATTAAAATTCATTGAAGAAACCGCAGTTGAACTTGGCATCGATTGTGATTTTTCTCATCATAATGCTTTCGTTTACGCTAATACAGCCATAGGGGCAAAGTTGGTTGAAAAAGAGGCGGAGGCCTACCAGCAACTGGGCATTGATGGGGAATTGGCAAAAGAAGAAGTTGAATTGCCATTTGAGGTAAAGGAAGCTGTCGTTATGCGCGGTCAAGCCCAATTTCATCCAGTGAAATTCTTGGCAGGATTAGTGAAGGAGATTGAACGGCTGGGCGGCAAGATTTATGAGCAGACCCGTGCTGTTAAAATCCTGAGTAAACATGATCCGGTCATTCAAACCGAAAATCTCTCGCATTTGTCATGTAACAAAGTTATTGTCGCGACCCATTATCCTTTCAACGATTTTGATGGCATGTATTTTTCGCGTCTTTCCATCAATCGTTCGTATATTATTGCTGCCAAAGTGAATGGTAATGTTCCGAACGATATGTATGTGAGTGGAGACATGCCTTCTCGTTCCTTGCGCTATGCGCCGGGTGAAAATGGAGAGAAGCTGCTGTTGATCGGCGGCGATGGCCATACCACAGGCAAAAGCTCGAGCGAAACAATGGAGCATTACCGCAATCTAGAAAAGTTTGGCGATGAACATTTTGATATCCAGGAGATTCCGTACCGCTGGTCAGCGCAGGATATGACGACGCTGGATAAAATACCTTACATCGGGACCATTACGGCAGGTTATGATAATATCCTAGTTGCAACCGGCTTCCACAAATGGGGAATGTCGAACGGGGCATTAGCCGGTATGCTATTGAGTGATCAGGTGCTCGGCAAGGAAAATCACTATGCACCAGTTTTCAGTCCGACTCGTCCGAAAATGAAGGCGATAGATGTCGCGAGCTTTGCGAAAGATAATGCATCGGTTGCCAAAGAATTGGTTAAAGGAAAGCTGAAAAGAGCATCCAAAACAGTAGATGACTTGGGCAAAGACGAAGGGTCACTCGTTAAAGTCGGCAAGAAAAAAGCCGGCGGTTACCGTGATGAGTACGGGCAAGTTCATCTTGTCGATACTACGTGTACTCATATGGGCTGCGAAGTTAATTGGAATGACGCGGAACGTTCCTGGGATTGCCCGTGCCACGGTTCCCGCTTCTCCTATACAGGTGATGTGCTGAACGGACCGGCTGTTAAACCGTTGAAGAAGATTGAACAGGAATATTGAACGGCGAAAACTGGTCACTGGCACTAGTCAGCCTTATGGCAGGATAGCTGGACTTTAAAACGTTTGTAAACAAAAAGCAGCGCAAGGAATTTTCCTCGCGCTGCTTTTAAATTACTTTTTATTAAGCTGGATTGCCTTCTAATTCCAACATGATTTTGATATCTTCGCCGACCATTACGCCGCCTGTTTCAAGTGCCTGGTTCCACGTAAGGCCGAAGTCTTTGCGGTTTACTTTTCCTTCTACGCTGAAAGCAACTACTTCAACGCCCCATGGGTTTGTGCCTTTGCCGCCGTATTCAACTTCGAAAGTTGTCGGACGCGTTACACCTTTCATCGTAAGGTCGCCAGTCAATTCATATTCATCGCCTTTTTTGACGATATCATTTGCTTTGAATGTAATGTATGGGAATTGTTCAGCATCAAAGAAATCTGCAGAACGCAAGTGGTTGTCGCGGTCTGTGTTATTAGTATTAATACTTGCTACATCAATTTTGAAGTCGATTAATGCCCCTTGCAGATCTGCTTCATTTGCTTCAACGGTTGCTTCATAAGAAGTGAAAGAACCTTTTACTTTAGAAATCATCATGTGTTTTACAGAAAATCCAACTTCTGAGTGTGCTGTGTCTACTATCCATTTTTTCATGTCAAATTCCTCCTAGAAATATTGTTCTGAGCTAAATATAACCGGAATAAATCTCAATGTCAATAGTTATTAATTAAGTATTCTCGAATTCGAGATAATATTTTATTGGACTTTTGGCCTGAACCTTGTTATATTGCTTGTCAAATCAAGATGAAAATCGGATACTAGTAGAAGCTATAAGTTTAGAAGGGATTTGCTTTAGATGAAGAAAGAACAATGGCTGACGGACTTGCGCAGTTTTTTAGCGGATGATCACGTCAAAATGGATGAGCCGCTACACCTTCATACGTTAACAAGAATGGGTGGGCCAGCTGATATATTTGTGACACCAACTACTGAAGACGAAACTGCTTTTACAGTGAAATATGCGCATGAAAATAATATACCTTTACTGCTTCTCGGAAATGGATCGAATATGGTCGTACGGGATGGAGGGTATCGTGGGATTGTCTTGACTTTGAAGAGTTTGCAGGCGGTTCGCATAGAAGGTTCTAAAGTTTATGCCCAAGGCGGTGCGAATATCAAGAAAGTCTCAAAAACCGCTGCGGCTAAACAATTGACCGGATTTGAATTTGCGTGTGGTATTCCAGGTTCCATCGGTGGCGCTATGGCAATGAATGCGGGTGCGTACGGTGGAGAAATTAAAGACATCATCAAGCAGGCAACTGTTCTTTCGAAAGAAGGAGAAAAGCTGGTTTTGTCTAAAGAAGATTTGGATCTTGGCTACCGGAAGAGCATCATTACCAAAAAAGGATTTTATGTTTTATCAGCAGAATTTGAACTGGAAATCGGCAAGCAAACAGTGATTGATGCCAAAATGAGCGAATTGACATTCCAGCGAGAAACAAAACAGCCATTGGAATTCCCTTCAGCTGGGAGTGTATTTAAGCGGCCGCCGGGTAATTTCGCAGGCAAGTTGATTCAGGATAGCGGTCTTCAAGGACGCGGCTTTGGGGGAGCGGAAGTTTCCACTAAGCATGCTGGATTTATTGTTAATAAAAACAATGCATCTGCCAATGATTATATCCAGACAATCGAAATGGTGAAAGCAGCTGTTTTGGAAAAGTTCGGCATTGATTTAGAGCTTGAAGTGAAGATTGTTGGAGAAGACTAAGTTTGATCATAAATGATGCCCTTTAACCGGGGCATCTTTTTTTGATACATAATGGACTGCATAGCTATGCGGTAAAAGTATACGAGTAAATTTATATACGGTTTCAAAAAAGGATTTTTTCTTCGCCAGTCGAATAAAATACCGTAGGAAAAAGGAGGGAAGATAATGGAGAACAGAACGAAGAATAGAAAATGGCTGAAATGGCTTCTGGGTATTTTAGGAGTTTTCGTTGCAGTAGCAATTGCAGTGCTTATTTTTGTAAACGTTTACATAGGGAAATCCAAACCGCTTATTGAAGGTGAGACGGCAGTAGGAATACTGGAAAAGGACGTTACAGTTATTCGTGATGAGATAGGTGTTCCACATATAAAGGCAACTACAGATGCTGACCTTTACCGGGCGCAAGGATATGTGCAGGCACAAGACCGCATGTTTCAAATGGACCTGTCTCGCAGGCAAGCTAGCGGAACTTTGTCGGAAGTGATTGGTGCAGATGCAGTCGATACCGATAAGTTTTTCCGGACTTTTAGTTTGCGGGATGCTGCTGAAAAGTCATGGGATGGCTATGACGCAGAAGCAAAGCAAGTACTTGAATGGTATGCAGAAGGCGTCAATGCCTATATGAGTGAAGCGAAAGAAAAGGGCAGTTTAAGCTTTGAATTTGCTCTTCTCGGCTATGAACCCAGTGAATGGACGCCGGTTGATTCTCTAACCATCGGCAAATTTATGGCTTATGACCTCGGAGGACATTGGAATACGCTTGCAGTTCGCCACTGGGCATTGAACGAATTCCCAGAAGAAAAGGCTCGGGAGCTGTTTATCAAATATCCGGAAAAT
>JASLAI010000096.1 GCA_030147225.1 Planococcus sp. (in: firmicutes)
ATATACGCTTCTTTCGCCATTATTCCTGCCCGCCTTTTTGATACATGATTTCTCCTGCTACAACCGTCATCTCGACTTGAGCCTCTAAAATCTGTTCTTCATTTCCTGCAAACAGATCACGGTCGAAAATTGTGAAATCGGCATCGAAACCTTCACGGATCACTCCACGGACATCTTCTTTACAGATTGCTGCTGCACTGCCGCTTGTGTATAGCTGAATGGCTTCAAAGCGAGATAATTTTTCTTCCGGCTGATGACCTTCATGCGATTCATATGGTTTTCTTCTTGTGACCGCAGCATAGATGCCAAGGCATGGATCAACTTCCTCAATCGGAGCATCTGATCCTCCTGCACAAATCAATCCATGGTTAAGAAGTTTTTTCCATGCATAAGCCCATTCTAAACGACCTTCTCCCAGACGTTCCACAACCCATGGGAAATCGGAAGTCACAAAGCTCGGCTGGAGATCCAACGCCACGTCAATTTGCTGCATGCGTGCTACCAGATCTTCCCGGACTACCATTGCATGAATCAACCGGTCACGCTTACCTGCCGGTACCGGATGCGCTTCGATGGCATCCAGTGCCATCTCTAGACCAAGATCACCGATCACATGAATTGCGACTGCCTCCCCGTGTTTACGCGCTATAGAGACGAGGCGTTTAAATTCCTCATCTGATTGAATCGCAACCCCGATAGTTGATGGGTCGTCGTTATACGGCTTGCTCAGCAACGCTGTACGGCCGCCAATCGAGCCATCTGCGAAAATTTTCATTGGGCCGGGATCGACAAACGGCTCCGCATAAGATGCCGTTGCCATCATGTCTTCAAAAGCACTGTGCGCTCTAAGCAGATGAGCCCGGAATTTCACCTCTTTGCCGATGACATTCTTAAACGCCTGCAATGGACGTGAATAATGGCCGTAATAGCCCATGTCTTCCGTATGCGCCCCCGTCAAACCAAGCGACAGCAAATGGTCCACTGACTTTTGCAGGGCACGAGTCAAATACTCTACGCTGACCTCCGGCACCTGGTTTGCTACCAAGTCCTGTGCCGCGTCCAATAAATAACCGGTCGGTTCTCCGTCTGCATCGCGTACAATCACACCGCCCTCCGGATCTGGACTTTCTTTGGTAATACCGGCAAGCGCCAAAGCACTGGAATTGGCCAGTACCGCATGTCGGCAAACTCGTTTCAACATCATCGGTGATTGACTGATTTCGTCGAGTTCATGGCGGTGGAATATTTTACGGTCCGCAAAATTGTTTTCATTCCAGCCTTCCCCGATAAACCATTCGCCTTTAGCTAAGTCGCTGGTCGACTCGCTCAATTGCTCACGCATTTCTTCCGAGCTCTCTATTTTAGACAAATCTACACGCATCAGTTTTTCGCCATGGCCGATCATATGCATGTGGCTGTCAACCAATCCTGGGTACATGCTTTTCCCCCTCAGATCGATTTCTTTATCAGCGTGCCGTTTTAATTCTTCGTATGTACCCACTTTTTCTATTTGATCATCCGACACCAATACCGCTTCAGCAGCAGCGCCTTCAGCTTCCATTGTATAGATTGTTCCCCCATGCCATAATACGTTCATCCAACCACTCCTTTTCTCTATTCTCATCATAAGTTTATTTGTTGCTGCATTCAATACGTTTAGAGTGAATTTTTCACCGGCTCGTCGACAAAGCAAAAGCTCTTTCATTTATGTTATACTGTTTCTACTTATAGAAAGCAGAGGTGAACCCTCCTAATCGGAGGGACGAATTGGACAGTATACTCATTATCAATTTGTTTTTGGTCGCTCTTTTAATCGGGCTGACCGCTTTATTTGTTGGATCGGAATTTTCAATTATTCGTGTCAGGATGTCCCGGATCGATCAACTCGTTTCAGAAGGCAATAAAAGTGCCATTTTAACGAAGAAAATCATCAGCAATCTGGATTATTATTTATCCGCTTGTCAACTGGGAATTACAGTTACGGCGCTTGGCCTTGGATGGCTGGGTGAACCAACTGTAGAACGGATCCTGCATCCGGTTTTTGAAAACTTTGGTGTAGAAGGACCGACTGCTTCGATTTTCTCCTTTATCATTGCCTTTACCGTCATTACTTTTTTGCACGTAGTGATCGGCGAACTTGCGCCTAAAACTCTGGCAATTCAATATGCAGAGAAAATGGCCTTTATCTTCGCCCGTCCGCTTTATCTGTTTGGAGTGATTTTGTCGCCATTCATCTGGCTGATGAATGGCTCAGCCCGTTTACTGCTTCGCGCATTTGGCATTGAACCAGCAGAACATGAGCAGGCCCATTCAGAAGAAGAACTGAAGATCATTATGACGCAAAGCTACCAAAGCGGTGAAATCAATCAAACGGAACTTTCGTATATGCAGAACATTTTTTCTTTCGATGAACGCATGGCAAAAGATATCATGCTGCCGAGAACACAAATGGAGACCATTTCACTTGAAATGAGCCATGACGATTTGATGGAGATCGTGCGTGACCACCAGTATACCCGTTATCCTGTTACTGAGCAGGGAGACAAAGATGACATACTGGGCTTCGTCAACGTCAAGGAAATGCTGACCAATTACACCTTTAAACAGGATTTAAATGACAGCATCGTCGTTCATGATATTCCGTTTGTTCATGACATGGCGCCGATTCAGGACGTACTGCTGAAAATGCAGAAAGAACATGTCCATATGGCAATTGTTGTCGACGAATACGGCGGAACAGCCGGTGTCATCACAATGGAGGACATTTTGGAAGAAATCGTTGGGGAAATTCGCGACGAGTTTGATGAAGATGAGCGCGATGAGATTAAAGCGGTCGACATCAATAATTATCTATTGAACGGCCGAGTGCTGCTGTCAGATCTGGAAGATCGTTTTGCTATCGAGTTTGATGATAGTGAAGACGTCGACACTATCGGTGGTTGGATCCAGTTGAAAAATACGGACATCAGTGAAGGCGAGTCCGTTGAATTGCCGACTCATACCATCACAGTACGTGAAATGGAAAATCATCAAATTATCCGGGTACTTTTGACACGCAAAACAGAAGCACTCGAAACGGAATAGCAAAAAAATCACCCGGCATTATTTAGCTGCCGGGTGATTTTTTATTTTTCTTCTAATAATGATTTTTCGTATTCGAATTTCTTCATGAGCATTTCACCTGAGTAGCCTTCTTCGATCAATTTCGCCAAAATGGCTTTTGTCTGATCATCCGCTGCTTCAGGATGCTCGCCTCGATCAAATTCGACAACGTTCTCCGCATCTGTGATCCAATCCGAGAAACTGCCCATATAAAGCCTTATCTGATCGTACCCTTTATCAGCCAGGACAGCATACAAAGCTGCCGCTGTTACTCCGCTGCCACAATAGACGACAGCTGGCTCGTTCTTTTGTACAATGTGACTGATGTCTTCATCCGTCTGAAATTCGCCTTTGGATACGAATTGAGACCAATCCAGATTCCGAGCCCCCGGAATTCGTCCCGCCACCGGATCAATTGGTTCTTCCCGTCCTGCATAACGCTCTTCAGAACGTGCATCCACCAATACTCCAAGTTCGTCGCCGCTAATGACATTCTTCACGTAAGCCTGATCAGCAAAAATGTCTGTAATAAACTCAGATTCAAAACTAGTTGCTCGATATGCAGAGACTTCAGTAGAAACCTCGATGCCTTGCTGTTTCAATTTGTCATAACCCATTTTGCTGATGTAGACCTTATCAAACCCTGCGTATTTTAGCAGCCACCAAGCACGCGCGGCGTAAGGAGAGCCGCCCTGATCGTAAATGACGATGGAATTGCTGGAGTCCAAACCGCTTGACTGAATCAATTCAGCTAATTGCTGATTAGACGGCATAGGATGACGCCCTTCAGCAGATAGCATATCTGACATGTCGGTCTCGAGATCCCAAAAGACAGCTCCTGCCACATGCTCTTCCTCATATAATTTTCTGCCGGCTGACGGATCCTTTAAGTCAAATCGCGCATCAATCCATCTATAGTTGTTGGTATTGGTCGTTTCAATAAAAACTGACATCGTCTACACCCTTCCATTCATCAAATTTGAATAAAGCTCTTTCCATTGTGCCAATCTTTCGGATTGCTGAAGCAAAGTCCGCTCAGAATCAATCTGATCGACCGCCTGGCGAAGTACATGCTGCCGTAAGCCTTCCGCTTCCTGTTCAATCCAAAATTCTGCCCA
>JASLAI010000102.1 GCA_030147225.1 Planococcus sp. (in: firmicutes)
GTCAATTTGTCGCTAAGCCCTGAATTGAGGTATTCAGCCAGCTCTTTTTGGTAATCGTGCTGATAGTAGGAAGTGAATCCGGACACCGTGCTGTCATCAGTGGAATCGTAGTGGATGCTGATAAAAGCGTCAGCTCCAGCCTGATGGCTGCTGGCAACGCGTTTGCGAAGGTCCACATACGTGTCAGATTGCCGGGTCATGACAACTTCAGCTCCGGCTGCATTCAGATGATGAGACAGGATTTCTGCCGTTTTCAGCGTCAGTTCTTTTTCTTCTGTTTTACGGACGCCGACTGTACCGCCGTCATTTCCGCCATGTCCAGGATCGAGGACAATTGTGACTCCATTCAATGTTCCTTTTTTACGTTCAGGTACTTCGGGTTGTTCGTCTTCTACAATCGTTTCTTCTGATGATACGACCCACTCGGCGACAAAGGCTGCTTGGCCATCAGGCAATGAAACTTGATACCATTCGCCTTGTTTCCCGATCACGGCAAGTTGAGTGCCTGCATCTGCGCGGCTAGCAACTTCAGATGCCGTAGTGGCTTCTGTGCGCAGATTTGTTCCATCGGTCAAGATGGTGATGGCTTCTTCTTCATTGCTTGTAACCGTTTCTACTGCCTTGTCGGATAATTGGCCGTGAAACGCATATACCCAGCCGTTTTTATCTTCGGCCAATTTGATTTCCACCCAGTTGCCTGCCCTGGAAACGACCGGGAATACTTGCCCTTTTCTGACGGTCTCTTTGGTTTTTTAACTCAAATCTGGTTTTGCCCGAACGTTCAATGCACTGACAGCAATTTCAAAAGAGGATACTTTGGAAATTGCGTCTTTTTTCTGTTCAGCTTCAGCTTCAGCTTTGTCATCTGTTGGCTTGGACGTTGATGTCTCACCTGTTAGGGTTATGTATTGTGTTGAAACAAATCCACGCGTGTTGCGGAAATCGATTTCCGCCCAATCACCTGTAGTGCTGATGACGTTCGCTTCATCTCCAGCTTTCATTTTCGTCAACACTGCTGCCGAAAGATCGGCCTGTGCGCGGACATTCAAGCCGTTGACCGAGGAGATTGCGGTTTGTCCAGAGGCTTGTTGTTCTTCGCCTGAGCCGGTTGTGAGCCATGAAGCAATCCAGCCTTCCTGGCCATCGACACGAATTTCCAACCAGTCACCTTGTTTTGAAATGACGGAAGCGGTCTGCCCTTGTTCCAGATCGCCGGTTACACTATAGGACAGGCCTGGCCCCGAACGGACATTGACCGTGGTACCGGAAATCTCGACGGTGCCGCTGTCAGCGGATACGTGGTCTTTATCCAGCAGCGGAATGCTGCCGGCTATGAATAAAAAGAATAAAATAAGTACGATAAACCCCTTGCGCTTCATGCCATTCCCCCTAAAACAATTTCTATTCCATAGTATCAAAAAACAGACGCCTTGTGTAAAAAGGTTGACAAGCTATGTGGGAGTTATTAAGATTGATTTATTATCCTTATATATTTGCTGACGACGAAGAAAGTAATTGCATGATTTGGCTGAAAAGAGAGGGAAAGTCTCGGGCTGTAAACTTTCCTGCAGACAACTGCGACGAAAAACACTTTCGAGGCTTTTTTCTGAAAAGCGTATGCCGCTTATTAGGAGAAAACGGAACCGGCCGTTACCCGGAATGAGAGGATGCATCTTTTTGCATCAACTAGGGTGGAACCGCGGAAGCTTATACAGGCTCTCGTCCCTTGCGTAAAGCAAGGGGCGGGAGCTTTTTTGTATGGAAAAACAGAGGAGTGAACCGATTATGAACATTCAAGCACCACGCGGCACTTATGATGTGCTGCCCGATCAATCCGCAAAATGGCAGGAAGTTGAACAAAAAATCAACGATTTGTGCAGACTTTACCAATACAAAGAAATACGCACACCGATTTTCGAGCACACGGAATTATTCCTGCGCAGTGTCGGAGATACCACGGATATCGTCCAAAAGGAAATGTATACCTTTCAGGACCGCGGCGATCGTTCACTGACTTTGCGTCCGGAAGGCACAGCTTCTGTCGTTCGTTCGTACGTGGAAAACAAATTATTCGGTGTACCAGATCAGCCGGTAAAATTATTCTACACCGGTCCAATGTTCCGCTATGAACGTCCGCAGGCAGGCCGCATGCGCCAATTCGTTCAGTTTGGTGTCGAAGCGATCGGCTCCAAAGATCCGGCGATTGACGCGGAAGTGATTTCGTTGGCGATGGACCTTTACCGTTCTGTCGGTCTTAAGCAGTTGCGTTTAGTTATCAATTCGCTGGGTGATACAGAAAGTCGCGTGGCGCATAAAGAAGCATTGATCAAACATTTCGAACCAAGCATCAATGAATTCTGCAGCGACTGCCAGACACGTCTTGAGAAAAACCCATTGCGCATTTTGGATTGTAAAGTGGACCGCAGCCATCCTTTGATGGCGACTGCACCGTCACTAGCTGATTTTTTGAACGAAGAATCACAGGCTTATTTCAATGAAGTCCAATCATACCTTTCCAGGATGGATATCGACTTTGTCGTCGATCCGAATCTGGTCCGTGGCCTTGATTATTACAACCACACAGCATTTGAAATTATGAGTGAAGCTGAAGGCTTTGGTGCGATTACAACTTTGGCTGGTGGAGGACGTTATAACGGCCTTGTAGAAGATCTTGGCGGACCGGAATCTCCAGGCATCGGATTTGCGATGAGCATCGAGCGGCTTTTGTTGGCGCTGGAAATGGAAAAAGTGGAAATCGGCCAATCAAATAATTTGGAAGTCTACGTCGTCGCAATGGACGAAACGACTAAGAAAAAAGCATTTTCAGTTGTCCGTGATCTGCGCTTGAATGGCATTTCAGCAGATATGGATTTTGCAGGGCGTAAAGTGAAGGCACAGATGAAATCCGCTGACCGCAAAGGTGCAGGATTCGTCCTTGTCATCGGTGAAACCGAACTGGAAAGTGGAAAAGTGGCATTGAAAGAAATGGCGACGGGTGAGCAGCAGGAAATGGCATTCGAAGAAATCGCCCAAACCATACTGAAAAAGAAATCACTGGAGGAATAAATATGTCAAGAACGCATTATTGTGGAGAAGTCGATGAAACTGCCATTGGGCAGCGGGTTACATTAAAAGGCTGGGTACAAAAACGCCGCGATTTGGGCGGATTGATTTTTGTCGATGTTCGGGATCGTTCTGGGATTGTGCAAATTGTCTTCAACCCGGGAATTTCGAAAGAAGCGGCAGCAATCGGTGAGTCATTGCGCAACGAATTCGTGGTTCATATCGACGGGCTGGTCGTGGAAAGAGCGGAAGGCCAAATCAATGCAGCAATGAAAACCGGAAAAATCGAAGTGCAGGTAGATCATGCATCCATCATTAACGCAGCGAAAAATCCACCGTTTGCCATTGAGGACAATACCGATGTCAACGAAGACTTGCGTTTGAAATACCGCTACTTGGATTTGCGTCGTCCGGCTATGTACGAAACATTTAAAATGCGTTCAGACATCACGAAATCCATCCGCCGCTTTTTGGACGAAGAAGGGTTCCTTGAAGTAGAAACACCGATTTTGACCAAATCGACACCTGAAGGCGCACGTGATTATTTGGTTCCGAGCCGTGTCCATGACGGAGAATTTTATGCATTGCCGCAGTCGCCACAGCTTTTCAAGCAAATGCTGATGGTCTCCGGCTTCGATAAATATTACCAGATTGCACGTTGCTTCCGTGACGAAGATCTTCGTGCAGACCGCCAGCCGGAATTCACGCAAATCGATATGGAGATGAGCTTCCAGACGATGGAAGACATTATTGGGATGAACGAACGCCTGATGGTCCAGATGATGAAAGATGTCAAAAAAATCGACATTGAACCAACATTCCAGCGCATGGGCTATACAGAAGCGATGGACCGTTACGGTTCGGATAAACCGGATGTGCGCTTCGGGCTTGAACTGGTCGACGTATCTGACCTGGTAAAAGATTCAGCGTTTAAAGTCTTCACAGGAGCGATCGAAAACGGCGGTCAGGTAAAACTGATCAACGTCAAAGGCCAGGCTGCGAACTACTCTCGCAAAGACATTGACGCATTGGGCGCTTTCGCTGCAGTTTATGGAGCAAAAGGGCTGGCTTGGCTGAAAGTTGAAGAAGAAGGCGTTAAAGGACCAATTGCCAAATTCTTTGAAGGCGAAGCTGCAACTGCGTTAACAGAGCGTGCACAAGCGGAAGCAGGGGATTTGTTGCTGTTTGTTGCAGATAAGAGAACCGTAGTGGCGGATGCACTTGGCGCACTTCGCTTGAAGTTCGGCAAAGAGCTTGGCTTGATCGACAACTCGATCTACAAGTTCCTGTGGATTACAGATTGGCCGTTGCTGGAATACGACGATAAAGATGGCCGTTACTATGCAGCACATCACCCATTCACGATGCCATTTGAAGAAGACCTGGATAAATTGGCAACGGAGCCGCAGAACGTTCGCGCGCAAGCTTATGACCTTGTCTTAAACGGCTATGAATTGGGCGGAGGATCTTCCCGTATTTACCGTCGCGAAATTCAGGAGCAGATGTTTGAAGTGCTTGGTTTTAGCAAGGAAGAGGCCAACGAACAATTTGGTTTCCTTATGGAAGCATTTGAATATGGAACGCCTCCACATGGCGGAATTGCATTTGGACTGGACCGTCTTGTGATGCTGCTTTCTGGCCGGACTAACCTGCGCGACACCATTGCTTTCCCGAAAACGGCGAGTGCAAGTGATCTATTGACAGACGCTCCGAGCCCGGTTTCAGTGGCACAACTTGAGGAATTAAGCTTATCGCTGAACATTCAGAATAATAAAAAAGTATCAGACTAAAATACTTGTCTAAATAAAAAAGGTGTGCTAACATACGTTTATAGAGAATCCTGATGTGTTCGTTTTAAGCAATTCGATTTTGACCCAACATTATGTCGTCGGGAGATCGAATTTCACCATGGCTAACATGCCTTAACGGGAAGTTATAAGTGGCGAAGAGATCACCCACCTGCTTTCAGCGGGTTCAAACGATGCGCAACAACAAAGACGGCACGATTGGGATTCTTAATAAAAAATCATTTTTATCCCTTCGACAATTAATTGTCGAAGGGATTTTTATTGTGTATAATCCCTATTATGCGTATCAACTTTGAAAGGCAGTGACTTTATGTTACACCAATTCTCAAGAAACGAATTAGCAGTAGGAAAAGAAGGAATCGAGTTACTCAAAAATTCAACCGTCGCCATTCTGGGTATCGGAGGTGTAGGTTCATTTGCAGCGGAAGCCTGTGCACGAAGCGGTGTAGGCACAATTATCCTTGTGGACAAGGACAATGTCGACATCACCAACATCAACCGCCAACTGGTCGCCAACCTGTCGACTGTGGGCAAATCTAAAGCGGGGGTCATGAAAGACCGGATTGCTGACATCAATACAGAATGCAAGGTAATTTCTTTGCATATGTTTTATACCGAAGAAACTTATGAAGAATTTTTCAGCTACAAACCTGATTATGTAATCGATGCATCCGATACGATGATCTACAAGGTTCATTTGATGGAAGAATGCTATAGACGCGGCATCAAGATCATCGCAAGCATGGGAGCCGCCAATAAAACCGATCCGACACGTTTCAAGATCGCCGATATCTCCAAGACCCATACAGATCCACTTGCGAAAATCATTCGCAAGAAATTGCGTCAGGCGGGAATCCATAAAGGCATTCCGGTCGTCTTTTCAGACGAAAGCCCGATTATTGTCCGTGAAGATGTGGTCGGCAATGTTGGAAAACCTGATGCGGCAATACGAAAAGCACAAATGCCGCCGTCCTCGAACGCTTTTGCACCATCGACGGTCGGCTTGATTGCGGCAAGTTGGGTAGTCAATGACATCACGAAATCTATTCCAATTAACCGCGTCCGCATGAATTAATATCCAGCCGGCTCACTTTTGAGCCGGCTG
>JASLAI010000167.1 GCA_030147225.1 Planococcus sp. (in: firmicutes)
CTGAGGGAACAAGTAGAAATAGAAAGATAAGCAAAACAGAAGGAGGAGTTCACATGTTGCAATTTAACATCAGAGGCGAAAATATTGAGGTAACTCCCGCAATACGTGACCATATTGAAAAAAAAGTCGAAAAGATTGAACGCTATTTCACAGACGGTGCTAATGCTACCGCAATGGTCAACTTGAAATCATACAATCATAGCCAAACAAAAGTGGAAGTTACGATACCAATGAAAAATCTGACATTACGCGCCGAAGAGCGGCATGATGATATGTACGCAGCAATCGATTTAATCGTCAGCAAATTGGAGCGTCAAATTCGCAAATACAAAACAAAAGTAAACCGTAAGTTCCGTGAGCGCGACGGCATGGGTCTTGCATTCGCTACTGCTGAGAATGATACGCGCGTTCAAAACGAGGCAGAAGAAGAGGACGAAGATTTCACAATCGTTCGTACCAAGCAGTTTGACTTGAAACCAATGGATGAAGAAGAAGCGGTTTTGCAGATGAATATGCTTGGGCATAACTTTTTTGTCTTTACAGATGCAGAGTCTAATGAGACGAACATCGTTTACAAACGAAAAGACGGAAGCTACGGCCTGATTGAAACTTCCGCACAATAATGCCGAAAACCTTATAGTCCATACCATCAAGCCTCTCCAAGCGAGAGGCTTTTTGTTTGCACAAAATTGGCAGAACCCGGAATTTTTTATTTGCTTATAATTGGAACTCCTTTCAGGCCTCAGCGTGGTGAATAGCTTACGTCATTATTTGCACGCTTTTGGACGCAGTGTTAAAATAAATAGTGAGATTTTTTTGAAACGACTTATGATGATTTGGGTAAGGACGTTCTTTGAGCGGAAACGCTTAATAGGGCACTATAAAAGCTAAAGCGATCTTCCGGTATGTTTGATGCCGGCGGACACTTGCGCAGGGAGCGGTAAAATTATGCTAGGAGTATTGAATAAAGTATTTGATCCGAATAAACGGGATTTGAAACGATTAGAAAAAGTAGCGGATCGAGTAGAGGCACTGGCTTCAGATTTTGCGGCTTTGACTGATGAAGCATTAAAAGCGAAGACTGAAGAATTTGTAGAGCGCCATGCAAAAGGTGAAGCACTCAATGACTTGCTGCCGGAGGCTTTTGCAACAATTCGTGAAGCATCGAAACGTGTGCTTGGCTTGTATCCATTCCGTGTACAGATTATGGGTGCAGTATCCCTTCATGAAGGGAATATTTCAGAAATGAAGACAGGGGAAGGTAAAACTTTAACTTCCACATTGTCTGTTTACTTGAATGCCATCAGCAAAAAAGGTGTGCATGTAGTCACAGTCAACGAATATTTGGCAAGTCGTGACGCTTTGGAAATGGGCCAGCTGTATGAATGGCTCGGGTTGTCTGTCGGCTTGAATCTAAACAGTTTGACCAAGGACGAAAAACGTGCGGCTTATCAGGCTGACGTAACTTATACTACGAATAATGAGTTGGGCTTAGATTATCTGCGGGACAATATGGTGCTTTATAAAGAAGACATGGTTCAGCGTCCATTAAATTACGCGGTAATCGATGAAGTCGATTCCATCTTAATTGATGAAGCACGGACACCATTGATCATTTCAGGGCAGGCAGCCAAAGCGGCTCAATTGTATCAACAGTCGAATGCGTTCGCGCGTCTTTTGACGAAGGATACAGATTACACCTACGATGAGACGACTAAAGGCGTTGTTCTGACAGAAGAGGGTATCGAGAAAGTCGAAAAAGCATTTGGTATTGATAACCTTTTTGATATCAGCCATGTCCGCTTAAACCATACAATCAATCAATCATTGAAGGCATACGTTACGATGCACAAAGATGTGGATTATGTTGTGCAGGAAGAGGAAGTTGTCATAGTCGATCAGTTTACGGGCCGCCTAATGAAAGGCCGCCGGTATTCAGATGGACTGCATCAGGCGATTGAAGCCAAAGAAGGACTCGAAATCCAGAATGAATCAATGACAATGGCGACGATTACCTTCCAGAATTATTTCCGGATGTACGATAAACTGTCTGGTATGACAGGGACAGCGAAAACCGAGGAAGAAGAATTCCGGAATATATACAATATGTACGTTATTGTAATCCCAACAAACAAACCGATTATTCGTGAAGACCATGTTGATTTGATTTATTCGACTACTGCCGGTAAATATAAAGCAGTAGGCGACGATATTGCAGAACGCCATGCTAACGGCCAACCGGTTCTGGTCGGTACTGTAGCGATTGAAACATCAGAAATCATCTCGGACTATTTGACGAAAAAAGGCATCAAGCATTCGGTATTGAATGCAAAAAACCATGCGCATGAAGCGGAAATCATTTTAAATGCAGGACAAAAAGGTGCTGTGACGATTGCGACGAACATGGCTGGGCGCGGAACAGATATCAAACTGGGTGAAGGTGTCATCGAAGCTGGAGGTCTTGCAGTCATTGGTACTGAACGCCACGAATCCCGTCGGATTGACAATCAGCTGCGCGGACGTTCAGGACGTCAAGGCGACCCGGGTGTCACTCAATTTTATCTTTCTCTTGAAGATGATTTGATGCGCCGTTTTGGATCGGATGCCATGCGCAATATGATGGGCAAACTGGGAATGGACGATTCACAGCCGCTGCAATCAAAAATGGTGACGCGCTCTGTGGAGTCGGCTCAAAAACGAGTAGAAGGAAATAACTTCGATGCTCGTAAACGCCTGTTGCAGTACGATGATGTTCTTCGTCAGCAACGTGAAATCATTTATAAAGAGCGTATGGAAGTTCTCGAAACTGAAAATATGCGTGCGTTGGTTGAAAACATGATCAATAGTTCAATTGAGCGGATGGTTTACACGCATACAGCGGAGGAAAAGCAGGATGACTGGCACTTGAAGACACTTTCTGAACTGATTTCAGCGAATCTTCTTCCTGAAAATACTGTGACCGAAGCGGATCTTCAAGGGAAATCCCAAGAAGAGCTGATGGTATTTATTAAAGCAGCTGTAACGAAGCATTACGATGCAAAAGAAGTAGAAATGACACCGGATCGCATGCGTGAATTCGAGAAAGTTGTTCTTCTCCGATCCATTGACACAAAATGGATTGACCATATTGATGCAATGGATCAGCTGCGACAAGGGATTCACTTGCGTGCTTATGGACAGAACGATCCTCTTCGCGAATACCAAAGTGAAGGATTTGCCATGTTCGAAGCTATGGTTGAAGCCATCGAGGAAGACGTAGCGAAGTATTCGATGAAAGCTGAAATTCGCAACAACCTTGAACGTGAAGAAGTTGCGAAAGGCCAAGCAGTCAATCCGAAAGAAGATGGACCTGCTCCGAAAAAGAAAAAAGTGCCTGTCCGCAGAGATATGGAAGTTGGCCGCAATGATCTTTGCCCGTGCGGCAGCGGTAAGAAATTTAAGAACTGTCATGGTACAGCTTCATAAGAACGTGTGAAAATACCGAAGAGCTTTTGCTCTTCGGTGTTATTTTGAGGAGGAACACATAATGATGGAATTAGCAGACATCCGTAACCAGCTCGACAAATCAGCCAGTAAATTGGCGGACTTTAGGGGGTCTCTTTGACTTAGAAAACAAAGAAGCCCGTATACAAGAATTAGATGAAATGATGTTGGATCCAGAGTTTTGGAATGATCAGGAATCAGCGCAAACGGTCATTTCAGAATTAAATGGATTAAAAGA
>JASLAI010000169.1 GCA_030147225.1 Planococcus sp. (in: firmicutes)
GAGCGAACTGCACTGATTCAGAGAAAAGGGATTTTAATTGAAATTGAAAAAGAATTAATTAAAAATAACTTTGCGGAAGAACTCAAATTGGCAAAACGTCCATTGGAATCAAAACTGATTTATAATTCTTCTCTTGAGCTGATCATGAACCGAAAAATAATCGAGGCATTCACCAGCTGGGACTTTAAGGAAGATATAGGCTATATCGTGTTGCTCATCGAACCCGGACGTTGATGCACACGATCATTTTATTTAGAAAACAAAAGCCGAAAGCATCTATAGCAGGCGCTTTCGGCATTATTTATTTTACTGGTGCTTCAATCATTTTTTGCATAAGCGGCATTGCCTTATCGCGATCAAGTACACGCGCGTCAATCCAGTCTAATTCCCTAGCCAGCAGATGTTTAATATGCAAGGCAGCATTTACATGATCTGCTGGCGTCATCAGGCTGGAGATTTTCTCGATTTCTGTAAAAACAGTTGCCGGCAAGGAACGACTTATGGTTTTCAAGCCCAATTGCGCCCGGTCTGGTGCATACCGGTGCAACAAAACCCGTGCCAAATGTTCCAGCACATGTGACAGCATCTTTACTGCCCAGACACCGTTGCCTCTGGCACCCGCTTTGCGATATTGGAATAAAAACCAGGCAACATCGATTACATGTTCTCTGAATTCTTCTTCGCTGAGCTTCAGGTTCTGTGATTCTGTGAATTGATCCAGCGGATTTTGAGGGTCGTATAGAACCTTAAAGTAATCCTTTGATGTAAATGATTCAACGGTTACCGTAAACAAATCGATATGCAGCAAATCATCGAAAACCGCTATGAGCTGTGGGGCAATGATAAAAATGTCGTCTTGGAACAACACCGGTCGGTATGTTTGGAGATGACGGATGCGCTCAGAAAGAAACAACTCTTCATGTTCTTGATTGACCAGGCAGTACAGATCGATATCTGAATGTTCATCGTGCTCATTTCTGCCCATGGATCCTTTTAGGAAGATTGCACGGACATAAGGACTTTCGATTAAACTGGCTGTTATTTTTTCTGTTGCGATTTCTTGCACGAGCATGGGGATCCTCCTATGGCTGAGTTTATTTTTTTACTATAGCATAGAAGGATAAACCTTCCAATTTGAAGAATGAATAGAAAAAGAAATTTAAGGAAGGTGAAGAATATGGGTCAAATCATAGCCATGGGAGGCGGTGGTTTCTCAATGGAGCCGGACAACCCTCTATTGGATCAATACATACTGAAGCAAGTTAATAAGCCCCAGCCGAAAATCTGTTTTATTCCAACGGCGAGTGGAGATGCCGACAGCTATATCGAAAAATTTTATGATTTCTTCAACCAGCAGGAATGCATTCCAAGTCATTTGTCTTTGTTCAAGCCGCCGACACGCGATTTGGAGCGGTTTGTGCTGGAGCAGGACATCATTTATGTAGGAGGCGGCAATACCAAAAACCTGTTGGTGCTTTGGAAAGAATGGGGACTAGATGGAATTCTGAGAAAGGCTTGGAACCAGGGGGTTGTGCTGGCAGGACTCAGTGCAGGCTCCATCTGCTGGTTTGAAGAAGGGGTCACCGATTCATACGGCGACCAACTGGAACCGCTCCAGGCGCTGGGTTTTCTAAAAGGCAGCCATTGTCCGCATTATGACGGAGAAGCTGAACGGAGGCCGGCCTACCGCCAGTTTATCGAACAAGGAATCCTGCAGGAAGGCATAGCGGCAGACGATGGTGCAGCAATTCACTATTCCGGCCAGGAAATCAAGCGCATTGTCAGTTCCAGACCTGCAGCCAAAGCTTACCGAGTTTACAAAAGCGGGGAAGAAGAACTGACGGCCGAGTATTTGGGCGAGCGTGAGACATAAAGGAGAATAGACATGCTGGATATTTTTTCGATACCAATAAACGCTTTTCAACATGAGAGAAGGATTCAAGTTTATTTGCCCCAAAGCTATCCGCTTAGCGAAAAGAAATATCCGGTACTGTACATGCACGATGGACAAAACGTTTTTCGAAACGATGATGCGATTGGCGGGATTTCTCTAGAGCTTGAGAGATATTTAGATGAAAAGGGCTTGGATGTCATTGTAGTGGCCATCGATCAAAACAGCAGCGAACGGAAAAATGAGTACTGTCCTTGGGAGAACGGTGAATACAGCCAGAAATTTTTAGGAGTGGGAAGTCCTTCTTTTGGAGGCAAAGGCAAAGAATACCTTGAATTCATCGTTGAAGAGCTTAAGCCCTGTATTGATGAAAAATACAGAACGATAACAAATCGCACGGCAATGGCCGGAATTTCGATGGGCGGTTTGATTAGCTTGTATGCAGCTTGTCATTATCCGAAGATATTCACTGATCTTGTTCTGTTTTCTTCCGCATTTTATGCAAATCAGGAAAAGATAGAACAATTGGCAAAGAGGGCAGATTTCTCTGGCATCAACAGTTTGTATATGGATTGCGGCACAGGCGAGGCAGGAATCGGAACCTCTACAAGCAAGGAGTTTCTGGTTTCCAATAACGCGATTTATGAATTGCTAAGAAGCAAAGTGCCTGCAGTAAACTTTAACGTACTGGAAGGAGAACAGCATAGTTACCGATCTTTCCAGAAAAGGGTTCCGAAGCTTTTTGCTTTTTTGGATAGGGAGGTGACCCGATGAAAATTGAGCTGGAAAAAGCAGCAGCCTTGGATGCAGCTGCTATATTGTCCATGCAAAAGTCAGCATTTTTGCCGCTTTTGGAGAAGTATCAGGACATGGATACCAATCCGGCAAATGAAACGGAGGAACGGATCCTTACCAGAATAAACAGCCCTGGATCCTTCTATTATAAAATCTTAAACCAAGGAAAAATGATGGGGGCCATCCGGGTGAAGGCTGATAAAGATCGCCGGTTTTGGATCAGCCCTTTATTCATCGATCCTCCTTGCCAAGGGCTTGGCATAGCAGGGCAGGCGATGCAATTGGTGGAAATTTTGCATGCAGAAGCCGAGACGTGGGAACTGGCGACCATTCTTCAAGAAGAGGCGAATTGCCGATTCTACGAGAAAATGGGATACAAGGCCACAGGTGCCACCGAACGGTTGAATGATAGAGCCACTTTGGGCTACTTCAGAAAATCAGCAAAGGGTGTGGAATAAATGAAACTGACA
>JASLAI010000150.1 GCA_030147225.1 Planococcus sp. (in: firmicutes)
TGTTTTCGTCTTATCTCTTAAATAGGACTGCTCGATCGTCGCATCGTTCTTGAACTTTGGTTCAAGCCCACGGGCTAAAAATGCAGAGAATTGACCACGGGTCACGTTTACATTTGGCCGGAAAGTTTTGTCGGGATAGCCAATGGTGATGTTTGCGGCCAGTATTTTTTGAACCGGCTCATACACTTCCATATCTGGTGAAAGGTCCGTGAAGCTTGCATCTGCCCGGAACGGAACGACAAACAACCGCGACAGAATAAATGCCATTTCGGCTCTTGTAATTGTATGCTCCGGCCGGAAGGTGCCATCTGGATAACCTTTAATCAATTGTGCTTCTTTTGCGGCTGCAATATACCCGCTGGCTTTGTGAGAGAAGGGAACATCTGAAAAACCAGTATCACGTGGCGTATCATCGAATTCTTTCAGACGGCCGATCATAATTGCCGCTTCTGCGCGCGTCACGCCTCTATCCGGACGCAGCGTACCGTCCGGGTAGCCTCTCAGCACTCCACGATCCAACAAGTAGGTGATTTCATCATAAAACTGGTGAGTTTCAGGCAAATCGGAAGCTCCTTGAACGGGAATCGCCAATCCAAGCGTCACAATCAAAACCATCAGCATTGTTAACTTCTTCAAAGGTCTCACTCCTTCAATTGGTATTTCACCGCCATGTGCATCATTAACCGATATCATCAGAATGCTCTTTATTTCTTCATACCCGCTATAGCCGAACAATAACGAAAAAGCAATGAGTCTCATCTCTCTGCAATAGAATGCTATCTTATAGAAGAAATACAGCAGAAGTGGAATAAACCAAAACAGAAAGTGTGCAAAAAAGATGAAATCTCTTAAAAATATCCTCTTTTTGAGAGGAGTTCGTTATGTCGAAATAAAATTGAAAACAGTGAGTTACTGACAATAATAGCGTTCTCTTTTTTTAGCCGAGGCCAGGGCAAAGGGAAGGAGACCTCTCTGAAGCCAAATATTAGTTTGCATCGACTTGCGTCAGTTTGTATAATAGAAAATAAATATCAATTAAAACGAATAATTATTCATTCGTTCGTTTTAATTTGCTTTTACTAAGAGGGGATTGAATAGATGTGCCATATACACAACAAGAAAATCCAATCAAAGAACAATCAGCTGCTGAATATATAAAGGACATCCATAAGAAAGTTAAAGAAAGAAATCCGGGAGAATCGGAATTTCTGCAGGCAACCTGGGAAGTGTTTGATTCATTGCAGCCGGTATTTGAACAGCATCCGGAATATGTGGAACAGGGAATTCTTGAGCGGATTTCTGAGCCGGAGCGGTTTATTGCGTTTCGTGTAACATGGGAAGACGATGCGGGAAATGTCCATGTCAACAGGGGCTATCGTGTACAGTTCAACAGTACGCTTGGACCCTTTAAAGGCGGATTGCGCTTCCATCCTTCTTTAACGGCGAGTGTTGTCAAATTTCTCGGGTTTGAACAAATTTTCAAAAATGCGTTGACCGGATTGCCAATTGGCGGCGGTAAAGGCGGCTCTGATTTTGATCCGAAAGGAAAGTCTGACCGTGAAATTATGCGTTTCTGCCAAAGCTTTATGACCGAACTGGCACGCCATATCGGTCCAGACATCGATGTTCCAGCAGGGGACATCGGAGTCGGAAAACGGGAAATCGGTTATATGTTCGGCCAGTATAAACGTCTGCGCAACGCTTCTGAAGCCGGCGTATTCACCGGCAAAAATCCTGAAAATGGTGGAAGTCTCATCCGTAAAGAAGCAACTGGATACGGAACCGTCTATTTTGTCGAAGAAATGCTGAAGGATCAGGGACATTCATTTAAAGACAGCAAAGTCATCGTGTCAGGTTCCGGAAATGTATCAATTTATGCGATGGAAAAAGCCATCGAATTTGGTGCTACTGTCGTTGCCTGCAGTGACTCAGAAGGCTTTATTTTCGACCCGGAGGGCATTGACGTGAAAACAGTTAAGCAATTGAAGGAAGTAGATAGAAAACGGATCTGCCATTATCTTGAAACACATCCAAGCGCACAATACAGCACCGATAAATCGGAAATCTGGAAAATCCCATGCGATATTGCTTTGCCTTGCGCCACACAAAATGAAATTGACAGAGAAAGCGCACAGGCGATGGTCGAAAATCTGGTGAAAGCCGTAGGAGAAGGCGCCAATATGCCTTGTACCGAAGAAGCGGTCCGTGTGCTGACGCAAAATGGAGTGTTGTTTGCTCCGGCAAAAGCAGCTAATGCGGGCGGCGTAGCAGTTTCCGCGATGGAAATGTCACAAAACAGCATGCGCTATTCATGGACAGCCGATGAAGTGGATGAAAAACTTTTAGAGGTCATGAAGAACATTTACAAGACCTGTACGGAAACTGCGGCGCAATACGGTTCGCCTGGAAATCTGGTTATCGGTGCCAATATCGCTGGTTTCAAAAAAGTTGCCGATGCCATGGTCAGCCACGGTTTGAATTGATTAGGAAATTACTCTATGCAGCATCGCTGAACTTATCCAATAAAGTAAATTTATAATTTCACAACCCAGCCTTTCCGATGCTTGGAGTTTCATCAACAGAAGAAGGAAATCCTCTGACCAAGTACCAGTGAAAAGGTGCATCATGTCGTGAAGATTACAGAAAATGTCTAGACATAAGATCTACCAAATCAATTAAATATTATCAAGTTGCCGCCCCGGTCGATCAATTGCCAGGGGCGTCTTTTATATTGAGCGGCAGATGGTTTATTAATATGGAACTTTCGTTTACAGTTATAGGGAAGAAGAATGCGAAAAGGATGAGACATGTGAAGGATTTCGCCTCCCACGCCGAACAGTTGGAGATACTTGAAACGCGTGGTTTACAAGTGCCGGATAAAGCTGCGGCAAAACGAGTTTTATCACGTGAAAACTATTATGCACTGATTGACGGCTATAAGGAACCTTTCCTGGAAAAAGATGAGATACTCAATCCATACGGCCTTGAACGCTATCAGGAAGGCGTGGAGTTCGGCCATCTTTATGCACTTCACCGTTTTGACCGAAAGCTCAGGATGCTGCTGCTGAACGAACTGCTGAAGTTTGAGAAGAATATTAAGTCGAAAGTGGCGTACCGCTTTTCCGAAAAGTTCAGGGAAACAGCAAGCTTTTTAGAACCGGAAAATTACAGCCCGGACAGTGAGCACCATCACGAACGCGACCGCATCATTTCGACGCTCGCGAACCTTATCAAAAGCCATAAGAAACGCGATAGGGTCAGGTATCCTGCCATTCGCGAGTTTTACGATAAGCATAAGAATGTACCTCTTTGGGTGCTCGTCAATTTTCTATCATTGGGCCAAATTACAAATTTTTATACGGTTATTGATGGACAGCTGCGGGAGCGCATTGCCCAGGATTTTGCTGAGGAATACAGTGACGAGTACAATTCCATCTGTTTGAAGGCAAGCGAGCTGGATGCCATTTTGCGCATTGTCTTTCCATACCGCAATAAATCCGCGCACGAGGAAGTGCTGTACCGATTTCGTCTTCCGCATCCGGTGGAACTTAGTGCTGTAGAAGCGATGCTGGACATGAAAAAAGGAAGCTTAAGCGGAGCTACTGTCTTTTCTGTATGTTGCCTATTAAAGTTGGTGCTGGCAAAAGCGGATTACGAACAGTTTTCTGCAGAACTGGAACAGCTGTTCAAGGAGCTGAAAGCGTCGATTCAGAAGCGGGCGTTTGAAAGGATCCTGAAAGATGCCGGATTTTCAGGTCAGGACTGGGAATAAATTCTGCTTTCGATAAAGGAGATGGGTGCAATGATGTATGCGGCATTGCTTCGGGGCATTAATGTAGGCGGCAAAAATAAAGTGGACATGAAGAAGCTCAAGCAGGTATTCGAAGAGGCGGGAATGTCTTCCGTCACAACCTACATCAATTCTGGCAACATTATTTTTGCTGACCATAATTATTTAAAAGAACAACTGGCACCAATTTTGGAAGAAGCGATCTACAACTATTTTGGGCTTCAGATCAATGTGCTGATCTACAGTTTTGAGGAATTTCAGGAAATAGCGCGCGCCATTCCAGAAAATTGGTCAAATGACCAGCAGATGAAAAGCGATGTATTATTTTTATGGCAGGATGTCGACGGAGAAACCGTGCTGGACCAATTGGTCATCAAGCCGGATATCGACCGGGTCAGCTATGTTCCAGGAGCCATTCTGTGGTCGGTGGACAGAGAAAAAGTGACGAAAAGCGGCATGGCGAAGATCATCGGAAGTTCACTATACCAGCGCGTCACGGTGCGCAATGTCAATACAG
>JASLAI010000161.1 GCA_030147225.1 Planococcus sp. (in: firmicutes)
GGCTTCTCCATTTGCTGCTTTTTCAAGGTATGTTGCCCACTCAAATGATACGATTTCAGCAGTTACGCCTACGTCAGCCAAATTCTTCTGAATGGCTTCTGCCACTTTTTGGCCATCTGGCATATATGGACGCGGAACCGGCATTGCGTAAAGTTCCATTTCGAATCCGTCCGGGAATCCTGCTTCAGCCAATAATTCTTTTGCACGTTCTGGATTGAAGTCATAGCCTTCAATGCTGTCATTATATCCGCTGATTACCGGCGGAATTGGGTTTTTTGCTACTTCAGCGCGGCCTTCGAAGAATGCATCTACAAGCGCTTGCTTATCAATCGCATGGTTAAATGCTTGGCGTACTTTTGGATCATCGAAAGGTTCGCGAGTTACTGTCATACCTAAGTAACCAACGTTCATCGATGGACGTTCAAACAATTGAAGATTTTCATCTCCTTCAATCGTTGATGCATCTGAAGGTGTGATCCCATCGGCAAGATCAATTTCTCCAGATAGTAAAGCATTTAAACGAGCTGAGTTATCTGGAATCGCACGGAATACGACTTGATCCAATTTCGGCTCATCTTCTACCCAATAATCTTCGAATTTCTCGATTGTGATCGTATCGTTGCGTTTCCATTCAACAAATTTGAATGGGCCAGTTCCAACTGGCTTGTCGCCAAAAGCGTCGCCTGCTGATTCAAATGCAGTTGGCGAGGCAATCGCAAATGGGCTCATTGCCAGGTTTTTAAGGAATGGCGCCTGTGGACGTTTCAACGTGAACGTAACTTCGTAATCGCCTGTTGCTTCAACAGATTCGATCACATGCCCTTCGTCATCGCCATATCCACCGAACATAGAACCGTAATAAGGGTATTGTTCCCCATCACCGGCTGCCCAACGTTCAAAGTTCTTTACTACTGCTTCTGCGTTGAAATCCGTATCATCGTGAAATTTAACGCCTTCTTCTAATGTGAAGGTATACGTCAATCCATCGTCAGAAGCTGTCCATTCAGAAGCCAATGCTGATTCAATTTCAGTATCCTGTTCACCAAAATTCACTAATGTATCAAAAATGTTTTTTGTGACTTTAAAAGATTCACCATCTGTGACGGTAATCGGATCAAGAGAAACCGAGTCGCCTCCACGTCCAAAGATCAATACTTTTTCTTCAGCGGAATCCCCTTCGCTTCCACTTTCGCCTTCGCTATTTTCTGATGCATTATCAGAGCTGCAGCCATATAGAGCTGTAGATACTAATAAAAGCAGCAGAAATGCCCACGACAAGAATTTTTTCTTTCCCACATTAACCCCTCCGTTTTTTCTATTTATTATCATTGCGGCCTGGACTCTTCGTAAAGATGACAGGCTACAGAATGACCTTTCTCAACCTCAGCAAAAATCGGTACGGCTTTAGAGCAAATATCCATTTTAAACGGACAGCGCGTATGGAACCTGCAGCCGCTCGGTGGATTTGCAGGGCTTGGTACATCTCCTGAAATGACAACTTCTTCCCGGACAAATTCCGGGTCCGGCACTGGTACCGCGGCCAATAACGCCTGCGTGTAAGGATGCAGCGGCTTTTCATATAAATCTTCCGTGTCAGCAAGTTCAGCCATTTGACCAAGATACATGACACCCACTCGGTCGCTGATGTGGCGCACTACCCCTAAATCATGGGCAATGAAAATATAAGTCAGCTTCAGATCTCGTTGAAGATCCTGCATCAGGTTCAATACCTGCGCCTGGATTGAGACATCAAGCGCTGATACGGGTTCGTCTGCAATAATCAATTTCGGATTTGTCATCAAAGCGCGCGCAATGCCGATGCGCTGCCGCTGCCCGCCGCTGAATTGATGTGGATAGCGTTTGGCATGGTAGCTGCTCAATCCGACAATCTCCAGGAACTCATGCACTTTCTTTTTACGCTCTTTCGGATCGCCAATTTCATGGACGTTAAGCGGTTCCATTAAAATCTTTTCAATCGTATGACGCGGATTCAATGAAGCATAGGGATCTTGAAAGACCATTTGAATATCGCGACGTGCTTTTCGCATATCGTTATTTGATAGACTGGTTAATTCCTGCCCATCAAATGTAACGGTTCCTTCTGTCGGTTCCAAAAGACGCATGAGCATGCGTCCTGTAGTGGATTTTCCACATCCGGATTCCCCAACAATCCCGAGCGTTTCACCTTCTTGAACAGTAAATGACACATCATCAACTGCTTTAACGTAATTGCTGACCTTCCCTAAAATACCTGATTTAATCGGAAAGTATTTTTTCAGCCCTTCAACTTTTAACAACGGTTCGGTCATGAGACTGTACCTCCTTCGGATCAAATAGGAAACAGCGGGTTTTGTGGTCATCCGCCGTCTGGTACAGTTCCGGGTTTTCCCCTATGCAGCGGTCGAATGCAAATTCACAACGGGCCGCAAACTTACAGCCTGTTTTAATTGTGCCAGGCTTCGGCACGTTTCCTGGAATCGAATACAGACGTTCTTTTTTAAAGCGCATGTCTGGAACCGATTCCAGCAAGCCTCTCGTGTAGGGATGCTGCGGGTCATTAAAAATTGTATGGACCGGACCTTCCTCAACCACTTTACCTGCATACATGACAACTACCCGTTCGCAGGTTTCAGCTACTACCCCTAAATCATGGGTAATCAGCAGGACTGCTGTATTCAGGCGTTCATTTAAGTTTTTGATCAGTTTCAAAATTTGCGACTGAATGGTTACATCCAGTGCGGTTGTTGGTTCGTCGGCTATCAAGACTTTCGGATCGCACAGCAGCGCCATAGCAATCATGACCCGCTGGCGCATCCCTCCTGACAATTGATGCGGATACTCCTTCATCAAACCCTCTGGCCGCGGCAAACCGACCAGCTTCATCATTTCGATGGCGCGTTCCTGAATCTGTTTCTTAGACCAGTCCCGTTTGTGTATCTTAATCGCTTCGCGAAGTTGATCGCCGATTGTAAACAACGGATTTAACGAAGTCATCGGTTCCTGGAAAATCATTGCAATGTCATTGCCTCTGATTTCTCTCATTTTTTTCTCGGATAATTTCGTTAAATCTTTATCCTGAAATAAAATTTCTCCACCAGTAATTTTCCCTGGAGGACTTGGTACCAATCCCATTATGGACAGGGAAGTGACACTTTTACCGCACCCGGATTCACCGACAATGCCAAGTACTTCACCTTCCCGTATGTGAAAATTTACATTATCTACTGCTGGTATCTCCCCGTCATCTGTGAAAAAGGATGTTTTCAAACCTTTAACATCTAAGATGGTTTTGCGTTCATTCATGATGCTCCCCCTTTTGCACAAAAAATGATTCAGAACATTCTCCTTCTTTTAATTATACGTAATATTATTATTAATGCAATATCTCTTTTTGAATATGCTGGAAGTTGCGGCTATAGAAAAAGAGCCTCCAAAATATTGGAGGCTCTAAAAATGATCAATTAAAATGCTGTACCTGGAACAGATTATAATAGACACCTTGCTGTTTCATCAGTTCATTATGTGTGCCACTTTCAGAAAGCTTGCCGTGGTCAATTACGAGAATCTGGTCTGCATGTGTAATAGTTGAAAGACGGTGTGCAACGATAAGAGTCGTCCGGTCATGCGCCAGACGTTCCAACGAATCCTGGATCAGCGCCTCGCTCTCAAGGTCAAGAGCAGAAGTCGCTTCATCCAGAATAAGAATTGGCGGATTCTTCAAAAATACCCGTGCAATCGCTATCCGCTGTTTCTGGCCACCCGACAACTTCACTCCACGTTCGCCGACTTTCGTGTCATAGCCTTCAGACAGCTCGGAAATGAATTCATGGGCATTGGCAGCTTTTGCCGCAGCAATTACTTCTTCATCTGTTGCTCCTGGTTTCCCCATTAGGATATTTGCTTTCACCGAATCACTGAAAAGAATAGAATCCTGGAGAACCAGACCGATCTGGTCTCGCAATGTATGAGTGGTTACATCGCGCAAATCGTGGTCATCCATGTAGATACTGCCGCTAGTGACGTCATAAAACCGTGGAATCAACGAAACGATGGTGGATTTTCCGCCGCCACTCATTCCGACAAAAGCAACAGTTTCTCCTGGTTTAACAGTGAAGTTCAAGTCTGACAGCACTTCCGTACCGCCGTCATTGTAATGAAAAGAAACGTCACGGAATTCCAATTTCCCGTCAACAACTTTTAGATCATGTGCTTTTTCTTTATCCGTTACATCATAGTCTTCATCGATCAACTCGAAAACACGGTCCATGGAAGCCAAAGACTGCACTAAAGTCGTCGAAGAATTGACCAAACGACGCAGTGGGTTGTAAAGGCGTTCAATATATGCGATAAATGCCACCATCGTACCGAGTGTCAAATTTCCTTGGATGACTTGGTAACCGGCATAACCGATCACCAGCAGCGGAGCAACATCTGTGATGGTATTCACTACTGCAAATGCTTTGGCATTCCATTTTGTATGGTCGATAGCCTTTTCCAGAAACTGATCATTGGTATCATTGAAAATTTTCTGCTCATGCTTTTCAAGCGCAAAACTTTTAATGATGCTCATCCCTTGCACGCGTTCGTGCAGATAACTTTGGACATTCGCCAAAGCCTGCGAGCGTTCGCGTGTCAGGTCGCGCAGTCTGCCAAAGAAATATTTGACGCTGAATGCATAGAAAGGAAACGCCAACAAGGCAACAATGGTCAAGGAGACATCCATTGTCAGCATAATGACAATCGCAATGAGTATCGTCGCCAGATCAAGCCAGACGTTCATCAATCCGATCATGACAAAGTTTTTGGTCTGTTCCACATCGTTGATAATCCGCGAAATGATTTCTCCAGCCCGTGTGTTGGCGTAATAGCGCAAACTCAAGCGCTGCAGATGGCCATAAAGAAAGCCCCGGATATCATAAAGGATTTTATTGCTGACATATTGTGCGTAGTACTGACGATAATATTCAATTGGCGGACGCAACAGGAAGAAAACGATTGCGGTTCCTCCGAGCCAGAGATACAATTGTTCCAGTTTTTCTGCATTTGACAGGGCATCTGCTCCAATAATGTCATCAATGACGATCTTAATCAGCAACGGGATAAAAAGCGGAATCGCGAATTTGAATATCCCGATGAAGATCGTCAGCGCAATCTGCCAGTAATACGGTTTGACAAATTGCATATAGCGTTTCATACTGCTCAAAATTTTCACTCCATTCTATTCAAAACGAAAAACCTGTTGGCCAGCAACAGGTTTTCATTTTAATCACGAATCCGGTTCAGTCTATGAAATTCATAGCGGTTCGTCCATACTTCGATAAAGTCCTGGGCAAACGGCCCCCTGCGCTGTTTTATCCAGCCAATTAATTTCTCCACATTTCGGTGAAGAATCTGATCAATTACTTCAGGATAACCCATCTGCCGCTTATGGTCTTCATATTCGTCTTCATCCAACAGCGTGTACGACATGTCTGGAAACACTTTTACATCCAAGTCATAATCGATGTACTTCAACGAGCCATTATTATAGACGAATGGAGAACTGACATTGCAATAATAATAAACACCGTCGTCTCGGAGCATACAGATGATGTTGAACCAATGCTCTGCGTGAAAATAACAGATTGACGGTTCGCGCGTCAACCAGGTTCGGCCATCGGATTCTGTCACCAGCGTCCGTTCATTTGCACCAATTACAATATTATTCGTACCTTTCAGTACAGTTGTTTCCTGCCAGACACGGTGGATTCGGCCGTTGTGTTTATAACTGTGGATTTGGATCGTTTCACCCTCCGCAGGAATCGCCATGTACTATCCCACCTTCTTGTCTAAGCCTTTGTTTATCTGCTATTTCAGTATTATATCAATCAATTCTGAAAACATACAGCAATAAGGCGGAAGGACCAAAGGATTACATGACGACTGAACGGCCACCATCGACAATTATCGTCTGGCCACGGATCATATCCGCATCAGAAGAAATTAGGAATAGAGCTGCTTTAACCATGTCTTCAATTTCAACCATTCGGCCTGCGGGTGTATTAACACGTGCATCGTTCAATAGATCTTCGCGGTTCGGGAAATGCTTTAACGCTTCCGTGTCAAGCGCTCCGCCGGATACCGTATTGACAGCAATTCCTAGTGGAGCAAGCTCTACAGCCAAATAGCGTGTAATGGACTCTACTGCCGCTTTTGAAACTCCTATCGTCGTATAATTTTCCAAATAACGAATAGAGCCCAATGAACTGATACCGACGATTTTACCGCCTTTGTCCATCAGTTTTGCCGCTTCTTGAGCACCAAACAGCATCGCCTTAGCGTTAATATTCATCGTCCAGTCCCAATGAGATTCTTCAAGTTCCATAATAGGACGCAATACTCCGGAAGCTGCATTAGAGACAAATACATCTAACCGTCCAAATTCTTCTTTGATGGTTTCGAACATGCCACGCAGCTTTTCAACATCTCCTACATTGGCTCGAACCAAGAGTGCTTTTTGACCTCTTGCCTCAATTTCCTTCACTGTATCGAGTGCCGCCGTTTTGCTGCGCGCGTAATTGACGACAATATCGTACCCCTGATCTGCAAGGGCAATCGCCATCGCTTTTCCAAGACCTCTACTGCTGCCTGTCACCAATGCTACTTTTTGTTCTGCCATAATCATACATCTCCTCTTTGCTGTAAAGCTGTTTTCATTTTTTGGACCGGTCCTGCAATCGGCAATAAATCCAATTCCTCTGCGGTCACCCATTTCATATAGTCAGGTGCCACTATATTTTCACTGTCGGCGATAAAGCCATCCACGTTCCATGTTAAATGAGAAAAGACATGTTTGAAAGAAGTAATTTTTTCAGCTTTATCGACTACGCCTTTTAATTTTTCCGATAGCTGCTCTTCAATTTCCAATGGCAGGACATCTGCTGCTGTTTCCAGCATCGGGAACTGCCACATATTTGCTAACAGACCAGTGGTCGGCCGCTGCTCCATGAGCAATTTATTCTCGTGCCGGATGGCGATCATTGCATACTGCAATGATTTTGTTTTTTTTGCTTTCGTTTTGACCGGCAGTTCATGCTGTTTGCCTTCGTGAAAAGCAGCGCAATGTTCACGGACTGGACACAGTAAGCATTTCGGCGAAGTCGGTGTACAAATTAAAGCTCCCAATTCCATCAATCCCTGATTGAATGAAGAAGGATCTTCATGGCTGATGATTTCAGTGACAGCTTCTTCGAAAATCTTTCGGGTTTTTGGTTTGGCAATATCCTCTTCAATCAATAGAATGCGCGACAATACACGCATGACATTGCCATCTACAGCATGTTCCGGTATGCCATAGGCAATACTCAGTACAGCTCCGGCTGTGTAAGGACCGACTCCTTTTAAAGAAGACATATCCTTTCGATTATCCGGTACAATGCCACCATAATTCTCAGCTACTTCCTTCACACCCGCCTGGAGATTGCGAGCACGGGAGTAATAGCCTAATCCTTCCCACTGTTTAAGCAGAATTTGTTCATCAGCTTCTGCCAAGTCGTTCAAAGTAGGGAATTTTTCAATAAAGCGTTTATAATAGGGAATGACCGTATCCACTCGTGTTTGCTGCAGCATAATTTCTGAAATCCAGATTTGATATGGATCGGCTGTTCGGCGCCATGGCAAATCTCTTTTCTCTGCTGCAAACCAATTAATCAAGTCATTTTGAAATTGCATCTTCTCTAATTTAATGGGAATTGCCTCCGTTCAGCTTGATTATTCCAGTGCTATTTCGGGTATATATGTAAGCAGGGAATAAGTTTATTTTATCAAAATTTTTCAGTTCCCTTATAAATTTAACTTCTTTAGAAAGGGGATGAGGCAATGGATACAGGGACTCATATTGTGATGGGCATTGCCCTTGGCGGCATTGCAATGGCCGATCCGGCCGTCGCCAGCCATCCCGCCACCATGACAGCTGTCGTATCTGGTGTCATCATCGGTTCATTGGCGCCAGACGTTGATACAGTATTGAAACTTCGTGACAACGCGGTTTATATTCGACACCACCGCGGGGCTACACATTCGATTCCTGCGGTGTTGCTTTGGCCATTATTGATAGCTGGAGCATTATCTTTTGTTTTTCCAGAAGCCAATTTGCTTCATTTATGGCTTTGGACATTTTTAGCTGTCTTTATGCACGTGTTCGTCGACATTTTCAATTCGTACGGCACACAGGCTCTCAGGCCGTTTTCCAACCGCTGGGTTGCCCTTGGGGTCATCAATACATTCGACCCGATCATTTTCGGAGCTCATGTAGTGGCGTTGATGATTTGGGCATTTGGTGCTGACCCGATTTTAACTATCAGCATCCTTTATGTTGCCATGTTCTTCTACTACATTGCAAGATTTGCAGTACAGGCAGCCATCATCAAAGCCGTCCGCAATACCATCCCTGGAGCCACAGATGTTTTTGTAGC
>JASLAI010000186.1 GCA_030147225.1 Planococcus sp. (in: firmicutes)
CAAAATTTGTTCCCCCTTTCGAAGCTTTAGAAATAAAGCTGCTTCGAATCTTCACTGGCGCGGCCCCCAGCATATTCAAATAACCATTCTGCAACTTTCATGGGCTCATGTCGCACAATTTCACCAAAGACATTCGCGATGTCTTTTCTATGAACTTCTAGACCCATTTGCTGCAGCCGCTCTTCATCATATTCCACCGGCCAAGCCTTCTCTTTTTTATAACGCTCGGCAACAACTGGCGGCACCTGTACTTTATCGAGGAGAATGGCGTCCAGAAAATTTTCGCCTACATGGTCATAAAGTGCCCGAACATGGTCAGAGGCTGTATACCTATACGTTTCACCTGCTTGTGTCATTAAATTACAGATGTATATTTTCTTTGCTTCGGCAGCAATTACTGCCTTCTTAATATCTTTAACCAATAAATTCGGCAAAATACTAGTGTAGAGCGAACCTGGACCGACCACAATAACATCTGCACTTTCAATTGCAGCTATAGTGGCAGGCAAAGTCTTTACATCATGAGGCTCAATGAAAACCCGTTTGATCGGCTGTAGATAAGCAGGAATTTTGGACTCACCTTTGATGATGGTTCCGTCTTCCAATTCTGCATTAAGCGTGACGATTTGATTAGCTGCTGGCAAGACAGTTCCGTTGACACTCAGTACCCGGCTCATTTCACGGACTGCGTGAGAAAAATCCCCTGTAATATCCGTTAAGGCGGCAAGCATCAAATTCCCCAGCGAATGTCCGTCAAGATCCAAGGAATGCTTAAAACGGTATTGGAACATCTCAGCAACTAAAGGTTCGGTATCCGATAATGCTGCAAGAACATTCCGGATGTCACCAGGAGGTGGAATATCCAAATCATTTCTTAAGCGGCCTGAACTTCCTCCGTCATCCGCCACGGTTACGATGGCGGTCAAATCCAAAGGATACAGTTTCAATCCACGCAAAAGTGTGGAAAGTCCGGTGCCGCCGCCTAAAATAACGACGCGTTTCCGGTGCTGATTGCGTTCCATGCACTCAACCCTTTCTTATTTTGACATCCCTGTGAGTGATGATGACTTTATTGTTATCTGCCAGCAGTTTTCCGTAGTATTCAGCAAGTGTGACTGAACGGTGCTGGCCGCCTGTACAGCCGAATGCGATAACCAGCTGTGCTTTTCCTTCATTTTTGTACTGCGGAATCATAAACTGCAAGAGATCTGTCAGCTTTTCCAGAAGAACCTGCGTCTCCTGCCATTTTAATACATAGCTTGATACCCGTTCATCAAGACCGGATAAAGGATTCAACTCTGGAATATAATAAGGATTCGGCAAAAATCGAACATCGAACACCAAATCAGCATCGATTGGCATGCCGTGCTTGAATCCAAAAGACATCACGTTAACTGTGAAGACATTGCTGGTCTGTGAGGAAAAATCTGCATTGATTCTTTCTTTCAGCTGTCGCGGCGTCATATCTGAAGTATTGTATATATATTTAGCTCTTCCTTGAAGGTCACTTAGCATATCACGTTCTTTTTTTATGCCGCCCAGTACTAATCCGCCTGGCGACAGCGGATGGGATCTTCTTGTTTCTTTATATCGGCTTACCAAGGTCTGGTTTTCCGCATCCAGAAACAGAACTGTGATGGAGACGTTCGGTTCCTGCGACAAATGGTCGATTGCGTCCAAGAGGCTGTCAAAAAAGTCTCCTCCCCGAAGATCCATAACTGCCGCTACCCGCTTCATCGATTTCCCTGAATCTCTCATCAATTTAATAAAAGTAGGCAGTAATGCGGGAGGCAAATTATCAATCGTAAAAAACCCCAAATCTTCGAAGCTTTGGATTGCGACGGTTTTTCCTGCACCCGACATGCCTGTGATGATGATTAACTCTGTTTCTTCTTTACGGTTATCCATTCTGATGGTTCACCTCTTCGATTGATGATTGGATGATTTCTTTGATCAGTTGAAATTCAGGCGTGTAATAGAACGTGCCGTATTGAATTCCCTGATGTTTAGCCGCAAATTGAAGATTGGTCCGGTCGCCTTCCGCCATCGGCAAAAATGCCAAATCTTCCACCGGATGCCATTCAAGCAAGCCTTCGGTTGTTTCTTCAAATAAATCTCCAGTCAGACTATTTGCCGCAAAGGTAAACAACATCCATTCGTCCACAATTTGCTCGCCTTCCTGAATCATCATGGTATAAATCCCTTTTAAATGTGTACCGATTGGGCTAGTGTTCGTTTCTTCTTTAAATTCACGGATAGCCGCTTCGTAAATCGACTCTCCAGATTCCATCTTGCCGCCAGGTGCTACGTACCAATCACGCCGTGGCTTCTTCAATAATAATACTTGTCCATCTTTAATAACTAATAAATTCGCGATTCGCTGCACATTCGACACTCCGCATCTATTGTAAACTTACTCCATTATACATCTATCCTGGCGTGTCATGCAAAAGAATGCAAAAAAAGAGGCCGTCTTCCGAGTTACTCGAAAAACGGCCATCAAAACTTCATTTAAAAAAGGGGGTCAATTTACTCTTTTAACTATACCTCTTCTTCATGACAAGCACGTTACAAAATGATTAAGAAAAAATTAAGCTTGAGCTTTCATGCTAATTTTCTCTACCAGCTCTTCAATATAATGTTGCGCTGCCTGTGCTGCAATACTGCCATCGCCTGTCGCCGTAACTACTTGACGCAATGTTTTGTCTCGAACATCACCAGCTGCATATATTCCAGGGACTTCGGTTTCCATCTTCTCATTGGTGACAATGTATCCTTCTTTGTTTAAGATACCCAACTCAGCAAACGGTTTTGTCAATGGAAGCATTCCGATGTAGATAAAGACGCCATCTGCTTTAAACTCTTTTTCCGCACCGTCATCGGTGGATACCAAAGTCACGCCTCCGACTTTGCCATTTCCATCATCGTGAATTTCTTTAACCGTATGACTCCAAATAAAGTCAATTTTGTCATTAGCAAATGCCCGGTCCTGAATGATTTTCTGTGCACGCAACTCATCGCGTCTGTGGACGATGGTAACTTTATCAGCAAAACGAGTCAGGTAAACCCCTTCTTCAACTGCTGAATCGCCTCCGCCAACTACGACCAATTCTTTCTTCTTAAAGAAAGCTCCGTCACAAACCGCACAATAGCTGACGCCGCGGCCACCCAATTCAGATTCACCAGGGATGCCCATTTTCTTGTACTCTGCACCGGTCGTCACGATAATTGCACGTGTTTTGTATTCTTTGGATCCTGCTTTGATGGTTTTGAATTCTTCACCATCAATCACTTCTGTTACATCTCCATATGCGTATTCAGCACCAAATTTTTTCGCATGGTCGAACATCTTCGTTGAAAGATCCGGTCCCAAAATATGTTCAAAGCCTGGATAGTTTTCAATTTCTTCCGTATTGGCCATCTGGCCGCCTGGAATACCACGTTCTAACATTAACGTTGTCAAGTTTGCTCGGGAAGTGTAAACAGCGGCGGTCATGCCTGCTGGTCCTGCTCCAATAATCACTACATCATAAATCTTATCTGTCTCAGTCATAAGTATAGGCCTCCTAGTTCTCAGTAGCTAAATCGTATAAGATTACGGCAAAAGCTTCAACTTTTATGCCTATGAGTCGATTGCCGGCAAATAAGCAGCCACTTCTTTTAGGTATTTAGTCAAAGTCGCGACTGATATATTGTATCGGTCTGCCAGCTCTTTTTTTGTTATCTTCTCACTTTTCGAAGATTTTTCCATATAGTCAACAGCAGCAGCCAGTGCCGCCGGGTTCTTGAACGTGTAATTCCGGCTGTATGCCTCTTCGACCAATAGGAACCACAATTGGAAAACCCCTGCTCTTTGTTGAGTCACCATTCCCTGCTGTGCATAAAGGAGCTCTGTTGCTTCCATCGCCCGCATGAATGCCAGTTCAGCCGGAATGGATTCTTTGAAAGGATGGCCAAGGGCATACCCCAATACAAACGTTTCCAGAACAGACGGCTGATCGGATGCCAGCCAATTTGGGTGGGAGATAATCTCCTGTTTATGGGCTGACTTGCCAAGTAAAAACAAGCCGAATAGACGTTCACTTTTTTTTACATGATCCAGCTTTTTCACCAGAAAATCCCGGTCATGCTCAAGCGCATCCGCGTGCGGCATCGCTGAATGATCGCTCCATGGCTCATATCCGTCTTTGCCGGGATCCATTTTTTTCAATTGATCCCATGCTTGACGTGATGCTTCTTCATGCCCCGAATGATAAGCGGCATGCGATAACCAGAAATAAAAAGCTGGATCTCCATCAAAGCCCCGCTTTTGAAGGCTTTTCAGCCAGCGATATGCTTCTTTGTATTTGCCAACCAGCGCAAAAGTAGCCCCTAGCTTATAGCGGTGTTCAAATACGTAAGGCTGTATTTTTTTCAACAACTCCAGCACATCGTCCAACTCCGCGTTCTTTTCATAATAATGAAAGACCGCTAGATTACAAAGTGCATGCAGGTTGCCTGTGTTTTTTCTCAGTACATCGTGAAGCAGCGCTTTCGCCATTTCTGCTTCCCCGATATAAAAATAAGCAAGGGCCAGATTGTTATAAGCTCCCCAAAAGTCCGGTTTTTCTTCAACCAGCTTTTCCAGCAGTTCAATGGCTTCGGTAAATTCACCCTGTTCCATCATCCGACGCGCTTTTTCCTGACGGTAATAGTATTCACTATTCTGGGCTTCCCCATCGTCGTCAAATAGCTGCCAGTCTTCCTGCTCTGCGAAATCCACAATTTCCATTGCTTCAGCGGCATATTTGCCTTGTGTTTCATATACCAAGTATTTCTTAGCATATTTTCGCGCATCCCAAAACAAGCCCATGTGTGCATGGACTTCAGCTAGGAAAAACAGGATATCGGGTTCTTTCGGGTCCAATTCGTTTGCTGCATGCAACGTATCCATGGCCTGTTCGAACTCCTGCATTTCCATCAGCACGATGCCGTATTGCGTCAAGATAAGCGGATCTTTCGGACTCAGCTCTGTAGCACGGCGCAAATACTTATGTGCTTTTGGATAATTTTCGCGTTGAAGTTCTTTCAACGCTTTTCTGTAATAAAAATCCCCTGTCGGAATAAAAGACAGCACGTTCTTATAATTTCTTTTTTTATTCTCCAAAATATGCCTCCGAAAAAGTAAAAGGAACGATTAAAATCGTTCCTATACTCAAATGTGCTGTAATTATAGCATATTCCCCTATTATTTACTTGTCGTTTTTGTTGCATGGCGGTCTTTTAATACATCCACTACTTGATTGAGTCCCACTTTTTGGTCCTGCAAAAGAACCAAAACATGGTAAAGCAAATCAGCTGTTTCCATCGATAATTCTTCCGCATCCCGATTCTTAGCCGCAATAATAACTTCTGCTGCTTCTTCGCCCACTTTTTTGCAGATTTTATCCACACCCTCTTCAAAAAGATAAGTGGTGTATGCTCCTTCAGGCATCTCTTCTTCGCGAGTTTTGATTAAAGAAGTCAATTGCGCGAACATGTCTCCTGGAGATTCATTGCGTTCTCCGTGGATTGTTTCAAAAAAGCAGCTGTCCTGGCCAGTATGGCAGGCAGGCCCATTTGGAATCACTTCGTAGATCAATGAATCACCATCACAATCCAATCGGACTGCCGTCACTTGCTGGGTATTGCCGCTCGTCGCCCCTTTGTTCCATAATTCCTTGCGGCTTCTTGAATAAAGCCAGGTTTCATTGGTATCCATTGTTTTTTGAACAGCTTCTTCATTGGCATAAGCCAAAGTCAGCACTTCTTTTGTTTCAGCATTCTGAATAATGACGGGAATCAGCCCGTCTTGATCGTATTTTATCGTTGTCATCGGACATTCACTCCCTCTTTCCGCAAATACTCTTTCACTTCAGCCACACTGGTTTCTTTGTAATGGAAAATGGATGCGGCCAATGCTGCATCGGCATCCACTGCTTTAAAGACTTCGCTGAAATGCTCTTTGTTTCCTGCACCACCGCTGGCAATGGCCGGCACTTCAACCGCTTCACGAACAGCTTGAGTCAATTCCAGATCAAATCCATCTTTTGATCCGTCTTTATCCATACTAGTCAACAGCAGTTCGCCAGCTCCGAGCTCAACACTTTTTTTCGCCCATTCAATGGCATTCCACTCGGTTTTATTGCGGCCGCCGTGTGTGTAGACGTCCCAACTGTCACCGTTCTTCTTGGCATCGATAGCTACGACGATGCACTGGGAACCGAAAAAGTCGGCGCCTTCTTTGATCAATTCTGGACGATCAAGAGCCGCCGTGTTCAACGATACCTTATCAGCACCGGCACGAAGCATGCGTTTCATGTCTTCCAGGCTGCGGATTCCGCCGCCCACTGTAAAAGGGATCGACAGCTCCGTTGCAACAATCTTGACTACTTCAACCATGGTTTCTTTGCCTTCATGAGAAGCAGAAATGTCCAGAAACACCAATTCGTCCGCTCCTTGTTTGTCATAGAAACGGGCCAATTCAACAGGATCCCCTGCATCACGGAGAGAAACAAAGCTGATGCCTTTGACGACGCGTCCTTCTTTGACATCCAGGCAGGGAATAATGCGTTTTGTCAGCATGATAATGCCTCCTCCAACGTAAAGCGCTTTTCATACAGGGCTTTTCCGATAATAACACCCGCTATATTGCTTTGCGCAGATGCTTCTTTCACCTTTAGAACATCTTCTAGGGAGCCGATCCCTCCTGAAACAATGATTTCTGCTTTTTCAGAATCAACTAAAGCTTTATTGGCTTCGATATTTGGTCCGGCTAATGTACCGTCTGTCGCAATATCTGTGTAGATAAAATGCTTGGCTCCTTTAGAGGCAAAATAATTCGCCACTTCTGTCGCCGCCTGGCCGGAGGTCTCAATCCAACCTTCTGTAGCTGCCATGCCATCTTTGGCATCAATACCAATGACAATCTGTTCAGCACCAAATTCTTCGATAAAGGAAACGGCAAGTTCAGGATTGCGGATCGCCAAACTGCCGATAATGACCCGTGCAACCCCATTCGATAAATAATGCTGGATGTCTTCACGGGTCCGAATACCGCCGCCTACTTGCACTTTGGCACCAAGCTTCGCAGCTTCAATGACAACTTGGTCATTGATCCGCACTCCGTCTTTAGCGCCGTCTAAGTCGACCATATGTATCCACTTTGCTCCGGCTTCCACGAATTTTTTTGCCATTTCGACCGGTGAATCTCCGTAAATGGTTTCCTGGGCATAATCTCCCTGGAAAAGACGCACACATTTACCATCCCTCAAGTCGATGGCAGGATAAATCTGAAACTTAGTCATTGAGGTTCCTCCTGACATTTGCAATCCATTGCTCTAATAAATAATGGCCAAAATCGCCTGATTTTTCGGGATGAAACTGCATGCCTGTAGTCAGTCCATTTCCAACCACTCCCGGAACATCCAGATTGCCATAACTTGCTGTTGCCCAAACTTCTTCCTCTTTTGTATTCACTGCTAAAAAGGAATGAACAAAATAAACATGGGTATCGCTTAATACTTCATCCAACCAATAAGGCACACGGGAAAACTCAAGTCGGTTCCAGCCCATATGCGGAATCCGGTGCGCGCCTTTTTCAAACCGGCGGATTTGACCACTCAATAAGCCCAGGCCTTTAGTCGGTTTCACTTCTGAACTGTCTTCATATAATAATTGCATGCCTAGACAAATTCCAAGAAGCGGAATATTTTTGTCCGGCAGGGATTGGATAAATTCCGATAGTCCTTTTTGATTCAGCAGTTCCATTGCATCTGGAAATGCTCCTACTCCCGGCAAAAGAATCCCTTCTGCTTCCAATAGGACTGCAGGATCGTCTGATACGAGGACTGTACATTCTAGCTTTTTCAATGCCTGTTCGACACTGAACAAATTACCCATCCCATAATCGATGATGCCTATGATCATGTTAGCAGCCCCTTCGTTGATGGCACTCCTTTGACGCGCGGGTCAATGCTTGTAGCTTCATCAAGCGCCCGTGCCAAAGCTTTGAATACCGCTTCAATGATATGATGTGTATTTTTTCCGTAATGAACGATAACGTGAACATTCATGCGTGACTCGAGCGCAAATTTCCAAAGAAATTCATGAACCAGCTCGGTATCGAAGGTTCCCACTTTTTCATTCGGAAGTTCACAGCGGAATTCCAGATGCGGACGATTTGAACAATCAATGACTACTTGCGCCAGCGCATCGTCCATCGGCACAAACGCATTGCCGTAACGGCGTATGCCTTTTTTGTCGCCGAGTGCTTCTTTTACTGCCTGACCAAGCACGATGCCAATATCTTCTGTCGTGTGGTGATCGTCGATATGAGTATCGCCATCTGCTTTGATCTCCCCATTGAACAAGCCATGCTTAATAAAGAGATCCAGCATATGATCCATAAACGGCACTCCTGTATCAATTATCGATTTGCCTTCTCCATCCAATGAAAAAGTAACGGCTATTTTGGTTTCATTCGTATTTCGTTTGATTTCAGCTTGCCTCATTGCTCATTCCCCTTTTCCCATGACCGCGATTCGACTGCACGCGCATGTCCTTCTAAGCCTTCAAGACGCGCTAGACGGGCGATTTTGTCTTTATTGTTGAGCCATGCCTGTTCGCTGTAGCGAATAATGCTGGTTCGTTTAATAAAATCATAAACAGATAATGCACTTGAAAAACGTGCCGTGCTGTTGGTCGGCAGGACGTGATTGGTCCCAGCAAAATAATCGCCGATTGGCTCAGACGAATAGCGTCCAATAAAAATGGCACCCGCATGGCGAATTTTATCAGCTACTCCTTCCGCGTCTTCCGTCATGATTTCCAAATGTTCAGGAGCGAGTTGGTTGGCGGCTTCGATTAATTCTTCCATCGACTCTCCCAGATAAATCATGCCATGATCTGCTACCGCTTTACTAGCAATCGTTTCACGCGGCAAACTTTCCAGCTGCCGGTCTACTTCTTTGGAAACGGACTCAGCCAAGCTTTCACTCGTCGTCAATAGGACTGCACTGGCCATCGGATCATGTTCTGCCTGTGACAACAAATCTGCCGCCACTTCATCAGCGTATGCCGAATCATCGGCTATCACAGCAATTTCACTTGGCCCTGCAATCATATCAATGGCGACATCGCCATTGACTTCACGCTTAGCCAATGCGACGAAGATGTTGCCGGGACCGGTAATTTTATCGACCGGCGCGATGGACTCTGTACCGTACGCCAAAGCTGCTATCGCTTGTGCACCGCCAGACTTGTACACTTCCGCAATACCCAGAATGTGAGCTGCTGCCAAAACACCATCCGATAAGGTTCCATCTTTTCCTGGAGGTGAAATAAGCACGATGCGTGCAACACCTGCGACTTGTGCGGGAATGACATTCATCAGCACCGATGATGGATAAGCGGCCGTTCCACCTGGCACATACAATCCAGCCGATTCGATAGCCGTGACACGCTGAGCCACATATGAACCATCTTCATTGTCCTGACGGTACCCCTGCTGCTGCTGGTTTTCATGATAGCGTCGGATGTTGGTCGCAGCTTCCGTCAAATCCTCCAGCAATTGGCTATCAAAACGAGAGACGGCCTGCGCCATTTCTTCATCCGTTACACGCAGCGAAGATAATTGTGCACCATCCCATTTTTCTGCGTAACGGAACATGGCTTGATCTCCGTTATCCTTTACATCTTGAATAATGTCTTTTACTGCTTCAATCTGGCTGCCGGTTCCTTCCGCAATCGTTCTTCTTATAGAGATCCCTGATGATAAGCGAGTTACTTTCATAAGCTCGCCTGCTTTCTCAACTTTTCCACAAGTTCCGTAATGCGCTTTTGCTTTAAGCGATAACTTACCGGATTGGCAATTAAACGCGATGTGATATCGACAATCTTCTCGTATTCGACCAATCCATTTTCTTTTAATGTTTTGCCAGTTGAAACGATATCCACGATTCGGTCGGCCAAACCAATCATCGGTGCCAGTTCAATTGAACCATTCAATTCGATAATTTCGACTTGTTCGCCTTTGCCTCTGTAATACTGCGAAGCCACCTTCGGATATTTGGTCGCGACACGCGGCGTTACTTCATTCATCGGAGTGTCCGGCATACCGGCTGTCGCGATATAGCAGCGGCTGATTCCAAGGTCCAGCAATTCATAGACATCCCGATCATCCTCGAGCATAACGTCTTTTCCAGCGATGCCAATATCCGCTACCCCATGTTCCACATATGCCGGAACATCCATTGGTTTTGACAGAATAAAGCGGATATTTTCATTTGGCGCTTCCACAATCAGTTTACGTGAATCATCAAGTTCTTTTGGCAAGTCGTAACCGGCTTTTACTAATAACTCGTAAGCTTCTTCAAATATTCTGCCTTTCGGCATGGCTATCGTTAATGCATCCATCAGTTGGCACCTTCCAATCGTAGGACATTGCTGAAGTGTTTGCTGAATTCGTCAACAGCTCCTACAGCAGGAGCAAATTGCAGTGTCACACGGACGTCTTGTTGGCGCAGCTTTTGTGCTTCGTCGAACGCCTCGTCTTCATGCAGTTCATCAAATAGGATTAATGTATGTTCCTCTTGCTCGGAAACGGCTGAAATAATCTCCAGCAGGCGATCGACACGCAGTCCAAATCCAGTTGCACCGACCTGCAGTCCAAATTGCTTCATCAGGCCATCATAGCGTCCACCATTTCCAAGCGAAAAGCCGCTCCCTGCTCCATAAACTTCAAATACCAATCCAGTGTAATAAGTCATGTGACTGTTAAACGATAAATCATACGTGACTGCATCGGACAAACCACTGCGATCCAATATTTTTTTCAGTTTTTTCATGTCTTCGAATAACGAGGCTTGTTTGGCGTTATGAGGATCGATCCACTGTTGCCATTCTTCCACTGCAGAAGTTGACATTAAACCAATAAATGACTCCCATTGAGAAGGCGCTATAGTCAATTCATTCGCCAGGCTTTCAAAACCTACACTATTTTTCGAAACAAAAGCGCTTCGTACTTTTTCTATTTGTGCCTGATCCAATCCAAAATCTTCAAGAATCAGCTGCAGCAATTGCGTATGGCCGATAACGAAACGGCTGGATTTGACATCTAAGTTCTTTAAAATATTCCAGGCCAAGATAATGACTTCTGCATCGGCATACAAGGAATCGTCGCCGATCAGCTCTACCCCCATCTGTTCAAACTCAGCAGGGCGTCCGCCTTCTCTTTTTTGGGCACGGAAAACGTTTGAATAATAACCGAGCCTTACTGGCATCTTTTCTTTCAACAACTTAGAGGCCGCGACACGGGCGATAGGTGACGTCATATCCGGACGCAAAACCAATGTCTCTCCCTGGCTGTCTAGCAATTTAAAAAGTGAATTATCAGCGATAGCCGATATTTTGCCGATGGTTTCATAGTATTCCAGGGTCGGCGTCTGCAACAGGTCATAGCCTGCTTGTTGAATTATTGTTGTGCCGTTCGCGCGCAACTCCGCTTTCTTTTTCGCGATAAATGGAAAATCATCTCTCATGCCTAATGGTTTCTCGAACATTTGTATGGTCATTCATAAAACTCCCTAATATTGGTTATTTTACTTTAGTTCGCTAATGTGGTGAAGTAATAATTATTTTAACGCAATTTTCCATCCATCGTCAAGAGATATACTCGAAAAAAATCCTGAAAGCAATAGATGCTTTCAGGATTTTGCTTGGCGCTCGGCCATTTGTTCAGCTGTATAGATGATGCTCATCGGATTTCCCCCGACAAAAGCTCCAGCTGGCACATCTTTATGGACGAGCGTGGCAGCGGAAACAATGGCGCCGTTTCCAATCGTGATGCCGGGCAAAATCGTGGTGTTTGCTCCGATCATGACGTGATCTCCGATGACCACATCGCCGAGCCGGTATTCATCTATTAAATATTCATGTGCAAGAATCGTCGTGTTATAACCGATTACCGAATTACGTCCGACTATAATCTTTTCCGGGAACATCACATCCGGCATGACCATCAACGCAAAAGAAGAATGCTCTCCTATTTTCATTTTGAGAAATGTTTTGTACATCCAGTTTTTCATTGGCAAAAACGGTGTGTACCTGGCTGTCTGTATCACCAGGAAATTCTTGGCGACCTTCCAAAAAGGTACAGTTTTGTAAATATGCCAAAGCGAATTCGGACCTTCCACAAAATGGCGTTGTGTGTTTCTCATTTTACGGCCTCTTTTGTCAGTTCCAGCAAATCACTGATGTGCTGAAGCATGAAGTCCGGGTGAAAGCCTGCTAAAAATTCCTCGCCTTTTGCAGCCCAAGCAACTCCTGCCGTTCGAACCCCTGCATTTTTGCCGCCTTCGATATCATGCGAGTTGTCTCCGATCATCAACGCTTCATCAGCCGAAGCGCCTAATTGTTCCAATGCCAGATGCAAAGGCTCCGGATCTGGTTTTGGATTCGTGACATGATCCAGGCCGATCAGCACATCGAAGACATCGCTGACACCCATCAATTGCAGACCGTGACGAATTGTTTCACTTCTTTTCGTTGACACAATCGCCATTTTCAGCCCTTGCGCCTTTAACAGACGCAGTGTTTCTGCAACGCCGTCGTATTCTTCCACCAACTCATCGTGCAAAGTCCGGTTGATGCTGCGGTACTGAAGCGTCAGCTCTTCTACACGATCCGGATCAATCGACATAAACGTCTGTTCCAGTGATGGGCCGATAAAATGCAAGGCATCTTCCCGGTTAAAACGGCCCGGATAATGTTCATCCAGCACGGATAGGAAAGTCTGAATGATCAGTTCATTGGTATCCAGCAGAGTTCCATCAAAATCGAATAATAGTGTATTGATTTTTTTTACTGTCATGTAGAAAACACTTCCTTCTGTTTTTCTTCCGATTTACGCCACATATAGGAAACAAAGATTGTCAGTCCTAATGCCGTAACCACACGAATTGCCAGCAACGGCCATATTGGAATACCCAGCGGAATAAAGATTAAGGTGTCTTCCACGATAGCGTGGCAGGCCACCAGGAAAATAAACACCAATGTAGCATCTTTCTTGCTGACGCCATCTTCTTGCACCGCTTGTATCATTACTCCTGCTCCCATCGCCAGTCCGAAGATTAATCCGGAAGCAAGCGTCAAGGAAGCATTTTTCTCAACACCCAATAGGCGGGTCAACGGACCGAGCATCGTGGATATTTTCTGCAGGTATTTTTTATCTTTCAGAATTTGAATCATAATCATCAATGGAATGACGATCATTGCCAATTGCAGCACGCCAAATGAGGCTTTTTCCAGCCCAATCAGGAAAATCCCCATCCAATTTTCAGGTGCAGCAACTGCTTCAGGTGCGAAGCCGTATTGGGCTACTTCTCCTCCGCCTTTCCACAGCAGGTTAATGATAATGGCCGACAGTCCGGCCAAGCCGAAGCGGACCACTAGAACGACCCACAGCTTGACGCCTACCTTCAGCGCCACACCGGTTTCAATGAAAATATTATGTGAGAAAGATAGCATGACAGCGAGAATAAAAACTTCCTTGACTGTCAAATCCAAGGACAAGATACCCGCGATTCCAGCATAGAGATTTAACGCATTCCCCAGAACCAATGGAATGGCTGCATCTCCGCTTAAACCGAACAAACCCATAATCGGCGCTACCAAATCGATGATGAATGGCAGAACCGGTGTATATTGAAGCATCGTGACGAGCAGGGTAATCGGAAAAATGATTTTTCCTAATGCCCATGTCGTCTTAAGACCCGCTTTCAATCCATTTTTCAAAGTCGACATCTGATCGCTCTTTTCTTGATTATTTGTCTTTATAGCGCGGCGGATTTTTAATTGCTGTACGGCGGTAAACAATGAATACCACCGCGATGATGATGGCGACTACCGAGACTAGCTGTGCCGCACGAAGTTCACCAACTACGTACAAGCTGTCCGTCCGCATGCCTTCGATAAAGAAACGTCCAACAGAATACCAAATCATATAGAAGAAAAATAATTCACCGCGTACCAAATTGACTTTCCGAAGCAATAGCAAGATGATGATGCCTACAAGACTCCACATAGACTCATACAGGAAAGTCGGATGGTAATAAGCGCCATCTATGTACATATGGTTAATGATCCAATCCGGGATGAACAGATTCTCCAGGAAAGTTCGGGACACTTCGCCGCCATGTGCTTCCTGATTG
>JASLAI010000019.1 GCA_030147225.1 Planococcus sp. (in: firmicutes)
ATGAGGACTCGTTCAATTACTCGAGGTTTATTACGCATCTGCAATATTTCGGCCATCGCTTGCTGAAAGGAGAGCAGGAACGGAACACAAATGGAGACGTTTTTTTGTATGATCAAGTGAAAGTGAAATATCCCCAAGCCTTTCAATGCACAAATGAAATCAACAGCTATTTAGAAGAGGAATATGAAAGCGCCATGACCATAGACGAAAAGGTCTTCTTAACCGTTCATATCGAGCGGCTTACCAGCAGAAGTAAATAAATCCTATGAAAGGGCTTGCAAGATTCTGTCTTTTATTCTATAGTTAATCAAAATCTAACATTCAGGATTGTTACTGGTGAAGCAGGCGATACCTAAACAAACGCAAGGTGACGGGAAACTAGTCACTGAGCGCTTGTTTAGGTATTTTTTTGTTTCCGGAGCAATCCGATAAAAAGGAGAGTTGTATTATGGATAACAAGCAATTGGCGACAGATATTGTAAATTTAGTTGGAGGATCCGACAATATCAATGATCTGGTTCACTGTGCGACACGCTTAAGATTCAGCTTGAACGATTCAAAAAAAGCAGAAAGAGAAGCGCTGGAAAAACATCCGGGTATTCTTACTGTCGTTCAGAGCGGTGGACAATTTCAAGTAGTTATTGGCAGCCATGTTTCAGATGTTTATAAAGAAATTATGAAAGCGCATTCGTTTAATTTTTCAGAGACACCACAAGACTCAAGTGATAAAAAAACTTCTGTCATGTCAAAAGTTTTGGAAATTATCTCTGGTGCATTCTCTCCTTTGATTCCTGTCATGGCAGGAGCAGGAATGATTAAAGTTCTCTTAACCGTATTGCCGATGCTGGGTTGGTTATCAGAAGAAAGCAGTACGTTCAAAGTACTGGCCGCTGCAGGCAACTCGGTCTTTTACTTTTTCCCAATCCTGCTGGGCATCACACTTGGCTATAAACTTAAAGTCAATCCATATGTAGCCGGGGCTATCGGTGCGGCATTGATGGAACCTAACTTTACCGGCCTACTGGCTGAAGGCTCGCAAGCCGCCTTCCTGGGAGTTCCCATCGTTCTTGTGGATTATGCCACGAGTGTCTTCCCAATTTTCATCGCCATCGGCATTTATTACTATTTAGAAAAACTGCTCAATAGAATTATTCACCGAGAAGTAAAGCTGTTTCTTGTTCCGATGGTCGCCTTAATGATTATGGTGCCATTAACAGCAATCGTTTTCGGTCCGATTGGCACGTACGCAGGTACTGGAATCGCTGCAGGCATCAGTTGGTTTATCGGCGTCAGTGGAATCCTCTCTGGAATCATCATCGGTGCTGGTTATACATTTCTCGTGGTTTTTGGCCTCCACTGGGGTCTTGCTCCAATTACCCTGGAGAATATTAAAATGGGCGGTGACCCGATCGAGGCGATGGCAGCTGCCACTATCTTTGCCCAGTGCGGTATAGCGGTTGGCATTTATCTCCGCGCGAAACACGATAAAGAACTGAAGGCGCTTGCGGCTTCCTCTACGCTGACCGGCTTGCTCGCTGGAGTGACAGAACCTATTATTTATGGGCTGATTCTCCGCTTTAAGCGTTTGATCCCAATCCTCATGATTTCGAGTGCAGTCGGAGGGGCAATTAACGGTTACTTTGGCGTCAAATATACTGCGTATGTATTCCATAATATTTTTTCATTCCCAATTGAAAAGCCGATGCACATTTTCGTGATTTCAGTGACATTGACCTTCATCCTGGCGTTGGTGCTTACCTATATTTTCGGTTATGAGACGAAGTCTAAGACAGCCGGTGATGAAGAAAATGAACCTGCTGAAGCAGCTGTCGGGATCGGTAGTGTGAAGACCGAAAGCATCTACAGCCCGCTCATTGGAAAAGTCGTCGCGCTAAAAGATGTGAAAGATCAAGTGTTTGCTTCAGGTGCGATGGGAAAAGGAATCGCCATCGAGCCATCAGTCGGTGAAGTGTATTCTCCGGTTGACGGAAAAGTAGCTGCAGTTTTCCCAACGGGCCACGCTATCGGCATTACCACCAATGATGGGACCGATATTTTAATCCATGTGGGAATCGATACTGTGTCACTGAAAGGGAAATACTTTACCCCCCTTGTAAAAGAGGGCGATGCAGTCAAAATCGGGGACAAAATTTTAGATTTTGATTTAGAGAAAATTAAAGAAGCCGGCTATGAAACAATCACCCCGATGATTATTACAATGTCTAATAAAGAAGTTGATGTGTTTGAGGGAGAGGTATCTTCAGTAGGGAAAAATGATGTATTGTTAACACTAATATAAAAATTATGGAGGTAAAAAAATGCTATATACTAACTTAAAACCATTTCCAGAAAACTTTTTATGGGGAGCTTCCACTTCTGCTTATCAGTTTGAAGGAGCTTCGAATGAAGAAGGAAAAGGCCCTTCAGTAATCGACATGGGAAATCACCCGGACGGAGTCACCGATTTCCAAGTAACGAGCAATCATTATTACATGTTTAAAGAAGACGTAGCCGTGATGGCAGAAATGGGTCTCAAAGCTTACCGTTTCTCGATTGCCTGGTCACGCATTTTCCCGGAAGGAACAGGGGAGATCAATCCTAAAGGAATTGCTTTCTACCACAATCTAATTGACGAGCTATTAAAATACGGGATAGAACCGATTGTGACAATGTACCATTTTGACTTGCCGTATGCATTGGAATTGAAAGGCGGCTGGAGAAACAGAGAAACGATCGATGCTTTTGAGCAATACGCTAAAACCTTATTTGAACATTTCGGCGACCGGGTGAAATACTGGCTGACGATTAACGAACAGAACATGATGATCCTTCATCCAGGATCTTTGGGAACGGCGGATTTGGAACTTGAAAATCCGAAAAAAAGCCTCTACCAGGAAAATCACCATATGCTGGTCGCACAGGCGAAAGTGATGGATCTTTGCCACCAATTGCTGCCTGATGCTAAAATCGGGCCAGCGCCCAATATCGGGACGATTTATCCAACAAGTTCCAAACCTGAAGATGTGTTAGCCGCGGATACATATGCAGCAATACGGAACTGGCTTTACTTGGATATAGCGGTATTCGGCAAGTATAACCATATTGCATGGAGTTACCTTGCAGAACATGGATATGAACCGGAAATCGAAGAAGGAGACATGGAGGCCTTGGCAAAAGGCAAGCCTGATTTTATCGCTTTCAACTATTACACATCCCAAACGGTTGGGGAAAGCTTGAACGATGGAAACGATATTTCGCATACAGGGGACCAGCACGAATTAGTCGGAGAACCTGGTG
>JASLAI010000201.1 GCA_030147225.1 Planococcus sp. (in: firmicutes)
AAACCTAACATATAAATAAAAAAACCCTTGCATTATCAGAAAATATAAACTAATATGTTAACAAACCTAACATTGAGGAGGAGAAGATATGAAAAAGATTGAAACAATCATCCGACCATCCGTTTTTGCAGACGTTCGCCAAGCTTTGGCACTTGAAGGAATAGACGGTTTGAGTGTAACGGAAATTGCTGGAATCGGAAAGCAGGAAGGCAGAGTCGGGCTTTTTCGAGGCAATGCCTATACCATGGAATTTTCTCCAAAACTGAAATTAGAGATGGTAGTTGATGACGATAAAGTCGAAGACATCATTCAAGCTTTATTGGAATACGCTTCGACCGGCCAGGTTGGAGATGGCAAAATTTTTATTTTCCCCGTCGAAGAAGCTATAAGAATCAGAACAAAAGAACGCGGCGCAGTCGCGATTGGATAAGGAGGAGATTTGATGGAAGCAGTTCAAAGTTCAGTAGATATGTTGTGGGTGATGCTCGGAGCTATGTTGGTATTTTTTATGCATGCAGGATTTGCCATGGTGGAATCAGGATTTACACGTTCTAAAAACACCTTGAACATTTTAATGAAAAATATGATCACCGTTTCACTTGGGTCGATTCTTTATTTTGTTGTCGGATATGCCCTTATGTTTGGCCCTTCATCTTTTGGATTGATTGGTACAGAAGGATTTGCCTTATCAGGTGTTGAAGACATTGGTTTCTTCGTCTTCCAGGCCGTTTTCGCCGCCACTTGCGCAACAATCATTTCGGGAGCTGTAGCCGAACGGATGCATTTATCCGCTTATATTTTATTGACAATCGCTATGACCGCAGTTATTTATCCACTCGTCGGACATTGGGTATGGGGCGGCGGCTGGCTGTCAGAAATCGGCTTTATTGATTTTGCCGGCTCGACTGTCGTGCATTTAACTGGGGCAGTTGCCGCATTTGTCGCTGCTTGGAAAATCGGTCCCCGCATTGGCAAGTACAGCGGAAAAACCGTTAATACGATTCCTGGCCATAGTTTACCACTTGGCGCATTAGGTGTTTTCATACTTTGGCTAGGGTGGTTCGGCTTTAATGGAGGCAGTACATTAGCAGCCGACCCTGCTCTAGTGCCGCCAGTAATCGCCAATACTTTATTGGCAGCTTCTGCTGGTGTTATTGCCACCGCCGGCTATACACGTTTGCGTTATGGTCGCATTGACGCTTCCTTGACGATGAACGGCGCACTTGCCGGTCTTGTCGGAATTACTGCGGGTGCAGCGAACGTTTCACTCGTTGGTGCTATTGCCATTGGTTTGATAGCGGGGGTTATCATGACTGAAGCTATCCGCTTGCTTGATTCTAAAATTCGAGTCGATGATCCGGTCGGAGCTATTTCCGTTCACGGTATTGCAGGTATCTGGGGGACGCTTGCAATCGGCTTGTTTGATACTACTGGGGGATTGCTTTATGGAGGCGGCGCGGAAATACTCGGTATTCAAGCAGTCGGTGTTTTTGCAGTAATTGCTTGGGCTTCACTTTCAACTGGATTGGTGTTGTTGGCAATCGGCAGCATTGTCCCACTCAGAGTCACTGCTGAAGAAGAAGAAGCAGGCTTGGATTTCTCAGAACACGGATCACAAGCCTACTCGATGCAGGACGTTCTGCAGGGATCACCAACGGGACGCAACGATTCATTTGCTCACCGGCTAAATCAATTGAGCGAAGCGCCTACACAGCAAAAACCAACATCTTAATACACAAAAAGAAGAGGAATTTCTGGTTACTCCAGAGATTCCTCTTCTTCTTGATTTTCCAGTTTTTTGCGAAACAGACGTTCACGCACTTCGTACCAGACAGCAATCGCGACGAACCAAGTATACCCCGCAAAAAGTCCTGCTGTTATGTCTGAGAAATAATGCTCTCCTCCTGCGACTCTTGATAATGCGACAGTCACTGCCAACGCAGCAGCCACCAGCCAAACTGCCGCTTTCTTCGCTCGGGAATTACTGCCTTCTGAGATGAAATAAGCAAGTGTAAAAAGGTACAATAAGCCAACCATAGCATGGTTTGAAGGAAAACTGAACGAGTCCAAACCGTGCGGCAAGTCTGGGCGTGGACGTTCGAACCACACTTTCATGGATTGGTTCAAAACGTTCCCAACACCTACTGACAGAAATACAAACAGCATTCCCCGATAATTTTTCCGTATCAGCCAGAGGTAAATAAGCAAACTCAGGCTGACGGCAACTATCGTCCATGGATTCCCTATCAACGACATGCCGGCGAGCAGCTTCTGACCAGCAAGCAATTCTGCCGCTGATTGATCGATTTCAATAATTTCTTCGCTGGAGTAGTTGACAAGTATGGCAAAGAAGCCGAGCAAAGTCGCTACTGCCAGCGGATAAAAAATACGCTTCATGGCAACATCCACCCTCTCTTATCATTACTTACAGTTTATCATAAGCAAAATGAAAAGCCTGTTGAGCCTATCAGCAACCCAAACTGGATGCACCAACAATTGATAGGTATTCATTAGTAAGAAATCAAAAAATCAGCGAGGATAAAAATCCCCGCTGATTGAAGTTATTTCTTATTCAAATGCAGATTGCACATCCGTTACCATTTGAGCGACAGACTGCAATCCGCCACCTGATAGGTACCAGAAGTCCGGATCCAAATAGATGATTTTATCATTTTGAGCAGCATTCGTTTTTTCAACTAACTCATTTTCAAGAGAATCTGCTGCACTTGCACCATTTCCAACAACCGCGTTACGATCCACTACGAATATCATGTCAGGATTTGTTTCCAAAATGTATTCGTAAGAAATACTTTGTCCGTGTGTTGAAGCTTCGATGCCTTCGTCAGCTTGTTTTACACCGAATACATCATGAATAATGCCGAAACGTGAAGCTGCTCCATAAGCACTTACTTTGCCTTCATTTGCAAGAACGATCAATGCTTTTTCCTCAGCTGCACTTACCGTGGCCTTCACTTCTTCAATTTGTGTGTCGATTGCCGCTAATTCTTCAGCCATTTGATCTTCTTTACCGAAAATTTCACCAAGCGTATTCATGTTTGATTCGAACGATGCCATGTAATCCGTAGTATCTACAGCCATATGAATCGTTGGAGCAATATCAGAAAACTCTTGGTACATATCAGCTTGACGTCCAGAAATAATAATCAAGTCCGGCTTCATTGCATTGATTGCTTCGAAATCCGCTTCTTTTAATGTACCAACGTTTTCATACTTTTCAGCGTCTGCATATTTTTCAAGATAAGTTGGTAAAGAATCCTGCGGAACTCCTGCCACAGCTTCAACGCCTAATTAGA
>JASLAI010000020.1 GCA_030147225.1 Planococcus sp. (in: firmicutes)
CAGAGAATCTTTCCTTGGAACCAATCCGATTGCTTATGGAGTTCCTGCGAAGTCCGAAAAACCTTTCATTTTAGATATGGCTACTTCAAATGTCGCTTTAGGAAAAATTTTGCAGCACAAAGAAGAAGGCAAGGAAATTCCAGAAGGATGGGGAGTGGATGAAGCTGGTTCACCAGTAACAGATCCTGCGAAAGTAGTTTCCTTAACTCCATTTGGTGGTCCAAAAGGTTCTGGTTTATCAATGATTGTTGATATTTTCTCAGGGCTGCTGGCTGGTATGGCATTCGGACCTCATATTAATCCAATGTATGAGGAGTTGGATAAAAAACGGAAACTTGGTCATTATTTTTGCGCCATTAATCCTTCTTTTTTTACCGACACCGATAGCTTTCTGGAACAAATGGATAAAATGATCCAAGAAATTCGGGAAGTTCCAGCAGCGGAAGGATTTGAACGAGTTCTGGTTCCAGGAGAAATTGAACAGGAAAATGAAGTGCGTAATCGAAAAGAAGGGGTTCAGATTGCAGCAACTGTTTATGAGTATTTAAAAAATAATAAAATAAAAGGGGAGATTTAAAGATGAAAAAGAAATTGTTAACAGGTATTTTTGCATCGGTATTGGTATTGGGCGCATGTGGTTCTAACGAAAGTTCAGAAGAAGGCGGTTCAGGGTCAGGAGAAACAATTGAATGGCGATTTGGCCATTTAGCTGATGAAAATCATATTTGGCACCAAACAGCTTTGAAGTTCGAAGAATTGGTTGAAGCAAATTCAGATGGTCAAATGGAAATTACCATCTATCCCAATAACTCTCTTGGAGGAGAAACGGATACGATCAATTCGATTCAGGCTGGAACAGCTGACATGGTTATTTCAGGAGAAACCTTACAAAACTGGGCTCCCAATGCTGCATTGATGGCAGTTCCTTACGCTTTCCGTGATATCGATCATGTAAAGTCAGTTGTTGAAGGCGAGGTTGGTGAACAGATCAAGCAGGAAATCAGTGATCAAGCAGGCTTGACTGCTCTTTACTACCATACACGCGCTCCGCGTAACTTGACGTCAAATGAGCCGATTACTTCTCCGGATGATTTAAGTGGATTCAGCATGCGTGTACCAAACGTTCCATTATTCTTGGATGTATGGCAGGCTGCTGGCGCTTCTCCACAGGTAATGGATTTTAATGAAGTATTCACGGGCTTGCAGCAGGGTGTTATCAATGGTCAGGAAAATCCGGTTGATTTGATCCAAAGTGGTGGATTAGCTGAAGTTCAGGATTATGTGAACCGTACAGAACACGTATACTCATGGATTTACATTTTAGTTGGCAATGAACAGTACAATGCGCTTTCTGATGACTTGAAACAAGTTGTTCAAGATGCTGCCGCAGAAGCACAGACTTTCGGGGATGAATTATACGAAGCTGAAATTGCTGAAGTCGAGCAGGAATTAATGGATGCTGGAATGGAATTCGTAGATGTTGACCAAGACGCTTTCCGTGAAGCGATGACACCGGCTGTAGAAGCTTCTTTATCACCGGAACAATTGGAATTGTACGAACAGATCCTTGCAGTTGAATAATATGTGAGTATGGCATGTTTGGCTGTCATGGCCAAACGTGCCTTTCCATTGGGAAAGGAATGAATTCGGATGTCAAAGTTCCGGAAATTAATTGACAGTACACTTGCTTTTTTGACAGTCCTTAGCTTTGCGGGCGTTATCATTATTGTAACGGTTCAGATTGTTTCACGTTTCGCTCCATTTTCTTTTATTTGGACTGAAGAATTGACACGTTATCTTTTCTTATACGGTATCGGTTTTGGTGCTCCCTTGGCTTTGATGCGCAATGAATTCATCAACGTGGATATGCTTCTTAATCGAATGTCCAATAACTTTCGAAGATACTACGAAGTGGTCATCTATCTTGCCATTATCCTATTAAGTTTGGTAATGGTCGTTGAAAGTTACAATTTCACTTTACTCGGCGATAATCAACGATCGGCGACGATGCCTTTCCAAATGTCAGTTATCCACGCATCTTTATTGATCATGAGCGTATTCCTGGTATTTTACGCAGTCATAAAAATTGTCGACCTCATAAAAAACAAACAAGATTACAGCCAAAACTATGGAGGGGATGATCACTGATGGCTACTCTGCTCTTTGTATCCTTTATCGTATTAATTTTTCTTGGAGTACCGGTTGCTTTCAGTCTGGGACTGGCTTCCTTTATTTATCTAATGTTGGCCGGTATTCCGCTCAACATCATCCCTCAACGGATGTTCGGTGGATTAAACTCGTTTGTCCTGCTTTGTATTCCAGGATTTATCCTGGCCGGTAATTTAATGAACGCAGGCGGAATTACCAATCGAATCATCCAGTTTGCCAATGATCTTTTTGGACATATCCGCGGCGGTTTGGGACTTGCAAATGTCGGTGCATCAATGGGCTTTGCCGGAATCTCAGGAACAGCACTTGCAGATACAGCGAGTATTGGCTCGATCCTGATACCTGCTATGAAGAAAGAAGGTTACGGTGCCGGGTTCTCGGCTGCTGTAACGGCATCTTCTTCTACAGTCGGACCTATTATTCCACCTTCTTTGCCAATGATCATTGTAGGAACATTAGCATCATTATCTATCGGAGATCTGTTTTTAGCAGGAGCGCTTCCAGGCCTTCTCTTGGGTATTGGTTTAATGATTCCCACTTACTTAATTTCAGTTAAACGGAACTACCCGAAAGGTGATCGCCAGCCGATCAAAGCAATTTGGAAAAGCTTCACCGGTGCTTTTTGGGCATTGTTGATGACGTTCATCATTCTTTACGGTATTTTAGGCGGTTTCTTTACACCAACGGAAGCTTCAATTATTGCTGTTCTTTATGCTTTTGTCATCGGTATTTTTGTCTACAAAGAATTGCCGGTTAAGAAAATACCTGAAATTATGTTATCTTCCATGACGGCTACAGCATCCATCATGCTGCTCGTCGGCTTTGCCAACTTGTTTGGCTGGATCATGGTTCGTGAACAGATTCCACAGATTGTGGCAGAATCGATTCTTGGTATTTCAACGAATGCGATTATCGTTATCTTGTTGATCAACGTGCTGCTTCTCTTTGTGGGTACATTCATGGAAACGATTGCGGCTTTGGTTATTTTGTTCCCAGTTCTGCTGCCGGTCGCACTGACAGTCGGAATGGATCCTATTCAATTTGGTGTTATGATGGTATTGAATTTAGTCATTGGATTAGTTACTCCGCCGGTGGGCGTCTGCCTGTTTGTAGCTTCTCAAATTGGAAAAGTATCCATTGGGAAAACTGCAAGGGAATTGCTGCCATTTTTAGGAGTCAGTTTAGCGGTTCTTATGCTGGTCGCATTTGTTCCTCAGATTACATTGTTCTTACCAAGTCTATTCGAATAGGTGGTTGTTAAAATGAAAGCAGTACAAGTTCCAAAAGGATATGAAATGCAAATTATCAATCAGGAAGTTCCGGCGATTCAAAAAGATAATGAAGTACTGGTAAAAGTGAAGCGGGTAGGGATTTGTGGTTCCGATATGCATATTTATCATGGAACTAATCCGTTAGCGACGTATCCCCGTGTGGTTGGACATGAAGTGGCTGGTGAAGTAGTTGAAGTTGGCAGTACCGTTAAAAGCCTAAAGGTCGGTGATCATGTGGTAGTAGAACCGATCAACTACTGCGGTGAGTGTTATGCCTGCAGAAAAGG
>JASLAI010000221.1 GCA_030147225.1 Planococcus sp. (in: firmicutes)
ACACAAAAGGATTATTGAATGCAATACAATTTGAAGTAAGTCACATACAGATTTCTTTATTCTTTTTATGAAAATAAATTTATATTATACTAAGAAAGCGTAAGTTTTAGTCTCCTGTTTCATTTTCCACGTCCGAAGAATTGAACAAGAGACAGCCAATTTTAGTTAGCAATGGAGGAAAATGAACAGAATGCTGAAAGATCAAGGACTGTACACTTATTTATGCGATAATGCCGAACGGTTGACCGAAGAATGGTACGAATCAATAGATAAAACCCGAAAAGGCATGTATTCTTCAACCGATCCAACCGTCATTCAACGATTTAAAAGTCAAAACTTAGCTTTTCATAAACAATTTTGTACAATATTTGAACCGGAAAAAGAGGATATATCGGAGGATTTTCAAGAGTTTATCCAAAGTCTTGCAGTAGATGAAGGCCACCAACAAACACCTATTGAAGAGATTATTGAAGAATTCTTCAGAACACAAAAACAGTATTCGAGATTAATTGATGAATATGTCTTACAGTATGCGGAAGACGTCACGCTGCAGCAATTGAGTGCTTGGAAACAAGGAGTCGTGGATTCCATCCATTCCATTATTTTGGAATTTACGAAACAATACTCGGAAGCTGCTGTTAGACGATTGAACGCCCAACAGGAAATGATTGTGGAGATGAGTGCTCCTGTTATTTCCTTGACCAATGACATCGGGTTTTTACCGTTAGTAGGGGAGATTAATACATACCGGGCCCATACTATTTTTGAAAAAGCATTGGCTCAGAGTGCTGAGAAGCAATTGAAGAAGCTATTTATTGATTTGTCGGGAGTTCCAATCATCGATACGATGGTGGCACACCAAATTTTCCAGGTTATCAGCGGCTTGAAGATCATTGGAGTAGAAACAGCTTTATCTGGAATTAGTCCTCAAATTGCTCAGACAGCCATTCAATTAGGGTTGAACTTTACGGACATCGATGTATACAGCACATTGAAACAGGCCGTGCAGGTGGAAACACTTAATCTATCTTAGAACACTCGGAGATTTTGCTACCTGCTTTTCTCAAAAAAAGCCTACAACAAGAACGTCCACAGCACTTTTTCAAAGGCTGTGGACGTTTTTTATGAATAATAATTCAGTTATTTTGTGAACTTCTTTACACATGCCCTAGCGGCTTGGTGAACAGAGAGGTAGTGCTCTTTCTGTCATCTGTGCATAATAAAATCAAGCTGACACAAATGAAATAAGAAGAATTTTATCACATTAAATATATTTAATACCTAATTATGCTAAAACCTTATCGAAAAAATAGCAATGAAAAAGGCAAACGCCATATGCTGTGCGCTTGCCCTTTTCTCTATGCCAATATTTTGGCCATATAAATTTCACTATGCAGCTCGTCACGAATAATCAGGGAAGCTCTGCGAATTCCTTCAGACTCATACTTGTTTTTTTCGAAGAGTTTTCGAGCTCCGATATTCGCTTCAACTACTGTAAGTTCAAAACGTCTTATCGCTTTTTCAATGGCCCATTCTTCTGCTTTTTGAAGAAGTGCAGAAGCGATTCCTTTGCCTTGCGCGTCCGCTTGAATAGCAATGAGCACATTCGCCCGATGAATGGCTCGTTTGGCGCTATTCCCCTCGATCATCAAGTAGCCGACATGCTGTCCATTCAAAATAGCTAAAAAGATAATCGAATGGCCGCTTTGATTCCAATCAATAATTTGTTTTCTTACTTTTTGAATAGATCGTTTACTTTCTTCTTTTCCGTACAATAAAAAGTCGGATTCACCTTCTGTTGTTTTCTGTAATTCAACGAGAAAACGTGCATCGCCGTGTGCAGCAGAACGTATTAATAAGATATCCTCATTGCTTTTCTCAATTTCCCTGTTATTCAGCAGATCGATCCTTTCAAAAGCAACATAGCGATTTGGTTCAACATGCTTTACAGTATAGCCAGCTTGTGTCCAAGCCTGGAAATGCTTGGCCGGTGCTTTTGTTTTTTTCCACCAACTGCGATTTAAGTAAGCACTATGAGGAAGGTTTTGACCCATAATCTTCTCGATTTCAGTAAACTGTAAGGTTATAGTCGGATTTGTTGCGGTTGAAAAATAGTTAGCTAATGGGATGTATTTTTTTTCTAATGTCATGTCCATTGAGTTACATTCCTTTCAAATAAAAATGGTTCTGAAGAGATAGTTAAGATGAAGTAAGATCATCTGATCGTGCTTAGTTTTATCAATACGAAATTAACAGCTTATTGTTTAAGTCCTTTGTCGTTTGATCAACTAATTGCTGCTTTTCTTTAACCCCATAATAATGGAGCTAATAAATACTTCTTTAGCTATACCAGGTTTTTTGAGCCTTATAACGCATTTGTTTTTCTGCGAAAAGATTTTATACAGGAGTCTTACGAAGGATTCTCTATGCTCACTTTCGATAGCGCTGTTGGAATGGCAATCTTACATCAGAAAGTGTCCCAACTAGCAAAGAGTAAAATCAGGTATTAATAGTACCTAAGTTAACCACTTCAATTTTCATGAATGTAATTAACTCCTAGATAATGCGACGAGTAAGCCCTTATATAATTTCGTTCCTTGGCAGACAAGACAAGCTTTATTGCATATAAATTCGCAACCTATTATAACCCTTTCTTATTTACCATTATTATTTTATGGCATAGCACTTATATACCCGTTTTTTT
>JASLAI010000182.1 GCA_030147225.1 Planococcus sp. (in: firmicutes)
AGAGACAAGAACAATTATTAAATCCACAGTACCGGTTTTAGAACAGCATGGAACGGCGATTACGACTGTATTTTACAAAAATATGCTTGAAGCGCATCCTGAACTTTTAAATATCTTTAATCACGCTAACCAGAAAAAAGGTCGCCAACAGGCTGCATTGGCAAATACGGTTTATGCTGCTGCAGTTCATATTGATAATTTGGAAGCTATTCTTCCGGCAGTTGTGCAAATTGCCAACAAACATGTAAGTTTGGGGATCAAACCGGAACATTATCCGATTGTTGGGGAATATTTGTTGAAAGCGATAAAAGAAGTATTAGGCGATGCAGCAACTGATGACATCATCAATGCTTGGGCAGAAGCTTATGGTGTAATCGCAGATGCCTTTATCGGCGTTGAAAAAGACATGTATGAAAAAATGGAAGCGCAGGAAAATGGCTGGAGCTTCTTTAAAGACTTCACTATCGTCCGCAAAGAGAAAGAAAGCGAAAACATCACTTCTTTCTATTTGAAACCAGTAGACGGCAAAAATGTTCCTGTTTATCGGCCAGGTCAATACATTTCTGTACGCATGTCAATACCGGGCGAACAGTACTTATTCAATCGCCAGTATAGTCTTTCTCAAGCAGCACAGGAAGATGAGTTCCGTATTTCCGTAAAACGAGATGCAGATAATGACCCAAACGGCCGCGTATCTGTTTACCTTCATGATGAAATGAACGTCGGCGACCGCTTTGAAGTCAGTGCACCTGCAGGTGAATTTGTTCTCGACGCTGAAAAAGACACACCTGTGGCTTTTATCAGCGGCGGTGTCGGCATTACGCCTATGATGAGCATGTTCGAAACAGTTGCCACCTTGACGCCGGAACGTCCGACAGTCTTCCTTCACGCTGCGCGCAATGAGTCTCTGCACGCCTTCGATAAGGATATTCAGAAATACGTTGCGGTTATGGACAATGCAAGCTACAAAACGCTTTATTCCGATCAACCTCAAGGCTATATTACACGGGCAGTTCTGGAACAATACATCGATGTCACAGGAGATGTCTATGTGTGCGGTCCTGTACCTTTCATGGAAACCATCATTCAGGAACTGCGTGCACTCGGTATAAAAGAAGAACAGATTCATTTCGAGTTCTTCGGTCCTGCCGTTGCTCTTCAAACCGTATAATTTCTTTAATGCTCGCCGCTTGCTGATAACTTTTGTACGAAGTTTGCCGCTAAAAAAATAGAAAGGACCCGCCATTCCGGCAGGTCCTTTCGTCGTTTATTTCATTTTTCTAAGCAAATAAAGCAGATACGGTGTTCCGATTAAAGCGACGACCAAGCCGCTTGGGATATCTTTCGGTGCAATCAAAATACGCCCGACAAAGTCGGCGGTGACCAGCAGCAGTCCGCCTAGCAAACCGGAGGCCAGCATCAGCGGCAGATGCCGGAAGCCGACAAGACGACGGGCAATATGCGGCGCCACCAGTCCGACAAACCCGATAGTACCGACAATTGATACAGCCACCGTTGAAATGGCGACACCGATAATCAATGCCCACACACGCGTTGAACGAATATTTAATCCCAATCCTGCAGCCACATCGTCTCCAAAAGTCAGCGTATCCAAACTGCGTGTCAGATAAATAGCCGGCCAAATGAAGATGGCCAATAGGATCAGTGAAAATTGAACATCCTCCCATGTCTTGCCGTATGTGCTTCCTGACAGCCAAACTAAGGCACTTGCCACTGCCAGCTTCGCTTTGACAATAAACACCTGTGTTGCCGCCGAACCGAATGCCGAAATGGCAATACCCATTAAAGCAACTAACATTGGCTGGAAGTTATTCTTCCAGGCCGTCACCAAGATGATGCCGAGCGCCAACGCTGCACCTACGGTTGCACCGATCGGCATAAATTCGGGCGGTATGGAAGGAAACAGAACAAGCAGCAGCATCGCTCCTGCTCCCGCCATTGAAGTAACACCCAGTACACTGGCATCTGCCAATGGATTACGCAGTACACCTTGGAGAATGACACCGGTGATCGCCAGCATGACTCCCACAATAAAGGAAGTTAAGACCCGGGGCACCCGAAAATTCCAAACTACCGTTTCCGTCCAGGCAAATGTCCAGGCAGTGCCATTAAAGCTCAGTGCCATAATGGTAATCCCTGCGATGATGACCAATAATATAGGAACGATTAGCTTTAATCTGACAGGTTTTGTTGTGCCACCCATTTGACGCTCTCCGCGTTTTATGGATTTAGCCGTCCGCCATGCCAGATACAAAAGCCAGGGACCTCCTACCAATGCCGTCATGGCACCGACCGGTACCTCCTGTCCAGGCTGGATTAATCGGCCCAGCACATCCGCACCAATCAAAAAGACACTTCCCCATATAAAGGAATGTATAAAAATCTGAAGATGTCCTCTAATTCCCATCATGCGGACTATATGTGGCGCCATCAGTCCAATAAAGCCAATTGGCCCGACCACACTGACGGTAGCAGCCGCTAAGACTATGGCAACTCCCCAAGCCGCCAGTTTGACCAAACGCACATTTTGGCCTAACGAAGATGCGATATCTTCCCCCAATGATAAAATATCCATTGGTTTTGCCAGCAATAATGCCAACAGAAACATCAGAAGAATAACGGGAGCCGCAAATTTGACGCCTTCCCAATTTAATTGGACCAAAGTTCCGGATCCCCACAAGAACAGTCCGTTTGTCTGATTTTCAAATAGTAATTGCAGTGCTCCCGTGATGGAAGCAAACAACAGCGAGATGATCATGCCTGTCAATGCTACACGGACAGGCTCCATTTGCTTACCCGCGAGGCCGACAACCAATAATGAAGAAAGCACAGCCCCTAAAAGAGCTGTAACAAACGGAAGAGCCCCAATCAATCCTGGAAAAAATATTGTGGAAAGAACTACGAAAAAAAAGGCGCCCGCATTAATTCCCAATGTACCTGGAGAAGCCAAAGGATTGTTCGTCAAGGTTTGCAGGACAGCACCCGAAACCGCTAAAGCGCCTCCCGCCAACAAACCCATGGCAAGACGCGGCAAGCGGAAAGAGACTACAATATCTTGAATACGCCCTTCTGCCCAAACGCCTGTCAGTAGTTCCGAAACCGTATAATCGGCCTGACCTTGCGTCAAATGAATTGCAGATAACACAAGAAGCAGGAAAAAGCCCGCTGTCAAAGAGACAGTGGACTTGTTGAATAGTTTTCGGAGCATTAGTCAGTCACCAGCACATCGGTGATTTGGTTCATCAATGTTTCAGCAGACAACGGACCTCCATACAGCCAGGTATCTGAGCCTAAATCATACGTACGCCCTTCTTTAACGAACGCCAGGTTTTCCCATACCGGGTTTCCATTGAGCTGATTTTCATAAATATTATCTTCATCCGGGACTGTGTAAAGGTAGTTGGCATCTTCATATTTCACAAGTCCCTCTACATTGAATGTGCTCGATCCAAAAATTTCGAATTGATCTGGCTGATGGACATTGTTTAAGCCAATGCGCTCCAAAATGATGGAAGCCATCGAATTCGGAGTGAAGACCCGAATTTCAGGAGCTTGTTCGCCCGAATAAGCAAGCGTTAGGATAACGTCTTTTGTTTTTAAATCAGCCGCTTCAATTTCAGCCGCTTTTTCTTCGTATTGCGTTTCGAGATCAGCCAAGACTTTTTCGCCTTCTGAAGTCTTGTCTACTGCTTTAGCAATTTCAAGGAAAGTTGTTTCCATTTCCTGATACAAATCGATGCTCTCATCTTCCGGATAAGGATTGAAGATTACTGTTGGAGCAATCGTTTCCAATTGTTCAATCATAGCATCATGCCGGAAACTTACACCGATAATTAAATCCGGCTCCAATGCAGCAATCGCTTCAAGGTTCGGTTCCTGGCGGCCACCGACATCGGCAACGGTTTCGTCTAATTGCGGTTCAATATTCACGTAATCTTCATAAGCCTCAATATCAGCCATTCCTGCCGGTTGCACGCCTACTGCCAAAAGATCTTCTGCATAAGTCCATTCCAGAACCACCACTTTTTTGGCTGGCCCATCTAATGTCACTTCACCGTTGGTACCTTGGATTGTTACAGGTTCTGATTCTTCCGCTGGCGCCGCTGTTTCTTCTTCAGTTGATGAACATGCTGCTAATATAAGTAAAAGTAAAGCTGTTATTGCCAGTAATAATCGCTTTTTCATCCTATTGTCCCCCATAATGTTTGATAATGATTCTCAATACGTTTTCATTTTAGGTCTATCTGTCACATTTGTAAAGCATTTTCTAGAAAACGTAGTGAAAATTGTTCTCATTTAATAAGAATTTATGCTATAGTTACGATAATGAAAATCCTATCAATGATAATTATAGTTAAAGATATGGAGGAATTGCATAATGACAATAGCCGTCAAAACTAACGACTTGTCAATTGGATATACTGATAACTTACTTTTTGAAAACCTAAACTTATCGATTCCGCGCGGTGAAATTTCGGTATTTGTTGGCAGCAACGGCTGCGGCAAATCTACTCTTCTTCGCTCAATTGCGCGTTTACTTAAACCTCAAGAAGGTTCTATATTATTGGAAGGCAAAGAAGTTCATCAAATGTCTTCTCGAGAAGTCGCGAAAAAAATGGGCATCCTCCCCCAATCTCCTGTTTCTCCAGAAGGACTGACGGTTCACGATTTAGTCAAGCAAGGTCGCTATCCACACCAATCCTGGCTAAAGCGCTGGACTGAAGAAGATACGGAAAAAGTGGAAGCCGCTATGAAAGCAACACGCGTCGACGAATTTCGTGATAAGCCTGTAGATGAATTATCAGGTGGCCAAAGACAGCGCGCCTGGATCGCTATGACTCTTGCCCAGGATACTGAAATTATTCTATTGGATGAACCGACAACTTATTTAGATATGACGCATCAAATTGAAATTTTGGATTTGCTGTTTGAATTGAACGAAACTCAAGGACGCACAATCATTATGGTTCTGCACGACTTGAACTTAGCATCCCGTTATGCTCATAACATTATTGCCATTAAAGATGGTGATGTGTTCGGGCAGGGAACTCCTGAAAATGTCATCAATTGTGATTTGGTCCGTTCTGTATTCGGCATGGAATGCCAAGTTTCAAAGGATCCGTTATTCGGTACACCTCATTGTGTTCCATTCGGCAGAGGACGCTGCATCATTCCTGAAATCAGACAGGTATTGAGCGGCGCGCAATAATGGAGAAACTGGAACTTTTTCAAGTGCATCTTCAACCGAATGCCGATGGATTCATGGCCTTATCCGAAAGCATGGATAGCCGTAGTCTTGAACTGATCGAGAAAGTCATCCGCCAATCCGGAGCACCAACTGAGGCTGTCGCATCGTCGATCTTCATGCGGCGCTTCGGGTTTTTTATTTCCGCTCAACTGTATTTATTGGCCCATCAACAAATTTGGGCAGGTCCACTTAGTGAAGTTTATTTGACTGAAGCCGAGTATGGCATCGCTTTTGAAATGGATGAAAAATGGCTAAGGCCACGCCAGGAAGGCGATTTGGAACTAATATTGAAAGAATACGCAATGCCTGTAGTGGAAGCTTTTCGAAAAGTCGGCCCTATCTCTAAACTGGTACTCTGGGAAAACATTTGGGGCTATGTAAATTGGATGTACAGCATGGAAGAGTCATTTCAGGCCCAGCGGGACATTGAAACTTTGCTGACGGACGCATTTTGGCAGCCAGAAATGCGCAAATCGCATTTCAAGCAGTTTCTAGGCGGTTGCAGTCTGGAACAATCAAAAGCTGAATACAAACGCATCACCTGCTGTCTATATAAAGAATTGCCTGAAACAGATAAATGCCCTTACTGCCCTTTACGAAAATAAAACGCCCTGCTATTATGCAGGGCGTTTTTGTTTCGATGAACAATACTATCGAACCGGTTATTTGAGGAATTCCAACCGGTTGCCAAATGGATCAAAAACAAAAAAGCGTTCGACTCCTGGGATGCTGTCATCTTCTTTTACTATGATTCCGTTTCTCGACAAATGGTTTTTCAATTCATCGTAACCCGCCACTCGAAAGGCCGGATGTGCTTTTTTCGCTGGCGAGAAAGCTTCTTCAACACCTACATGCAATTGCTGCCCGCCGAATTTAAACCAAGCGCCCCCTCTTCCTTTTAAAGCCTCCGGTTTTTCAACCTCCTGCATTCCTAAAACAGTTGAATAAAACTCCCGTGCCGCCTCTTCTTTACCTGAAGGCGCTGCCACCTGTACGTGATCAATGTGTAAAATAGAAAACTCCATATTCTCACTCCTTTTTCTTTAGTGTAGCTAAATTTTAATCAAAAGAATATGTGAATGTTTTTAAGCTTTGCCATAAGTTTATCCAATGACTTTGCAAACTTCTCCAGTTTGCCGTAGCATAAGCTAAAAAGAGGTGAGTTAAACTGACTTTTCCACTACAAGCCAGCCATACATTAAGCAGTCAATCCGTTGCAGTAGACCGCATTCTCAAGCAGCCTCTCAGCCAGGACATTCCCACCATGATTGACGAATTGAAACATTGGTGCGGAACCGATAATGATGCCGCTGCCGTATCGTATTTTTTCCGGCAGTACGCTTTATATGTAACCGCTCAATTCAACTTGATCTATCAGCATAGCGGCTATTTCTCTGTCGATTGGCGGACACTCCAATTTGACCGGGTTCATAATTACGGTTTGCCGCTGCTGCAGACGCATGTGCCATCTTCTGCTTTTCAGACGATCCACCCAAATGAGAAATATTTGGCTTTCCATGAAATCCTTTATCGGCAAGTGGATGAGTTATTAAATGAATTTAAGAAATACATAAAAGTATCCCCTATCACTTGCTGGGAAAATGTCTTGGGTTCAGTGCTGTGGTTTTATGCAAGTCTAGAAACGAGGGATCCTCGAAGAACAGCAGAAGATATGGAGTGGCTGCTTGATCCAGTCAATTGGAAACCGGTCAAAACTTCCTATCTTGCCAACATGATCGGCAATACACCTTTGCAGAAAGCTGTGTCAAAACCACTTAGAAAAACTTGTTGTTTGTATAAGAAAATGAATTCTTTCGATACTTGCACATTCTGTCCGAAACCCAATTAAAAACACCTCAGCAACTTTGCTGAGGTGTTTGTTTAAACTTCAAATACTTCGTGCAGGATTTTTCCTGGATCGTTATTAATTAAATTTTTATATACGCAGCTTGTCGGTTTCTTTTGAAGGGCTTTTGATAAAGACTTGGCATGGTCTGCTTCGCCAACTACGTGAATCTCTTCCCACTTGCGCTCTTTTTTCAACTTCTCTATTTTGCTTCCCATGTCCTTGTAAAAACGCTCAAGGTTCTCTTTTAGCCTATGATCCAATTCATCGACCGGACTTCCTCCGCCGCTTCCGCCAATGACAGGGCTATTGCCGCCAGCTGCGCCACCACCAACAGATCCGGCTCCTGAAGTACCTGCTCTTCCTTGGACACGGCCAGAACTGCGTACACCCTTCTGCTCTGTCCATACTTCCAAACCGGCATCGAATTCATAGAAGAATTCTTCGTTGATAATCCCCATGGATGTATCAATTACACGGATGCCTTTAAAGCTTGGCAAGACGATTCCTGCATAAGGATAGGCTTTATACATATAGCGAAGCTCTTCCAGTGCAGGCTTGGTTTCCCAATGGAAACTCGTCTTCACAGGGACTTGAACATAATGTACGGACCATAAATCCTTATGTGGAGATGCAAAAATAACAACACCCTTATGGAGGTCGCTTTGATTATCCAAAATTTCTTTTTCCACTTTTTTTCTTAAGTCTTTATATACTTTTATTTCTTTTTCATCATTAGAAGCTTTTAAGTATTCGTCTAATCGCTTCAAACCATTTTTCAGATGGATTTTCCACGCTCCATTTTGGGCATCTAAATCAGCTGGATTGGTATTTAAATAAACACTTAACACGCAACGGTCTGGACATTCAAAACTTTTTAATTCCTGGATTTCGTCGTATAAGGTCATTCAATCATCATCCTCCTTGTATTCCATCCTTGTTATCTGATTACCCGAAGGAATTTAATTTAAACGAATCTTCTGAACGATTGTTAAAACCACGTTTAAAACTTGCCACCGGTGGTAAATAGAAAGTACGACAAAACAAAAATTTTGAAGGAGCGTGTTAAAGCAATGGAAAACATCAACAAGCAAGTTGAAGATAAACTGAAAAACACGGACGACAAGAAAAAAG